>DATAIT010000071.1 GCA_036262515.1 Acidimicrobiales bacterium
ACGGCGACGACAGCGATCAGGCCCAGCCGGCGCAGTGGTGCAGCCACTAGTGGACGAGCGGCAGGATCTCCACCCGCGCCGCCGCCGCTGCGTCCTCCCATCGCACCTCCGCCTCCGCCGGCGGCTCGACCTCGCGGCGCACGTAGGCGAGGGCGACCACGCCGGCACCGCCCGGCGCCGGGGCGACCGACGTGAGCGTGCCGACCTCCTTGTCCCCCACCATCACGGCGGCGCCGACCGGAGGCGTGGCGCCGTCCACCACGATCCCCCGCAGGTGCCTGGGCACGTTGCCGCCCCGCGAGTCGATCCGGGCCACGAGCTCCTGGCCGGTGTAGCAGCCCTTCGTGAAGCTGACCGTGCGGGCCACGATGCCGGCCTCGGCGGGGATGGTGCGCTCGGTGAGCTCTGCCCCCATGGCCGGGATGCCGGCCTCGATGCGCAGGGTCTGCCAGGTGTCGAGGCTGCAGCGCCGGACCGCCGGTTCCGAAAGCGCCGGGGCCTCTCCGACGACGTCGACTCCCGGCAGCCCCGGCCAGTCGGCCGCCACGAGCACGCCGCCCGTGGCGAAGGGCGCCACGTCCGGTGCCCGGGGCCCGCGCAAGGCCAGGCAGTGCCACCCGAGCGGGTCGACGTCGGCCTTGACGCGGATCTTGAACCGGCGCAATCGGGCCAGCGCTGCCTCGCCGAAGCCCTCGTCGACGTCGAGCACGAGCTCCTCGGGGCCGAGCCGGAGGACCCGCAGCAGGGCGTCGACCTTGCCCTGGGGCTGGAGGAGCAGTGAGTCGGCGGCCGCGCCCACGGGCAAGGCGGCGACGTCCTGGCTCAACTGGCCCTGCATCCACGGCACGGCGTCGGGCCCGGCGACGCGCAGGAAGTCCCGCGGGAGCTCGAACGCGCCGACGTCGCGCCGCATGGCCTCGTAGTCCGGGGACGCCTCCACACGGGCATTCTCGCTCACGGCCGCTCCGGCGAGAGAGAATTGGGTGATGACGTCGCAGCCCCTCTCCGGCCGGCTCCTCGTGGCCACGCCCATCCTCGGCGACCCGAACTTCGATCGCACCGTCGTGCTGGTGATCGAGCACTCCGGGGAGGGAGGCGTCGGCCTCGTCCTGAACCGGCCCAGCGACACCGACGTGGCCGAGCCCCTGCCCGAGTGGGACAGCGTCACCGCGGTGCCGTCCGTCATCTTCGTGGGCGGCCCGGTCGCCCAGTCGGCGGTCATCGGGCTCGGCCGCTGCGGCGACCACG
Organism: Acidimicrobiales bacterium; assembly: GCA_036262515.1. GTDB lineage: Bacteria > Actinomycetota > Acidimicrobiia > Acidimicrobiales > JAHFUS01. The sequence continues at coordinate 1,249 of DATAIT010000071.1, forward strand.
GGCACACGTCGCGTTGGCGCCCGCTCGGTGGCGGTCTGGGGATCGTCGACCTGGCCGAGGGCGCTCCCGACACCGGCACGTCCATCGAGGCGCTCCGGCTCTTCGCCGGCTACGCCGGCTGGGGAAGCGGCCAGCTCGAGGCCGAGATCGACGCCGGGGCCTGGTGGATCGTCGACGCCCTCCCGTCCGACGCCCTCAGCCCCGACCCCGAACGCCTCTGGTCCGCCGTCCTGCGCCGCCAGCCGGGCCGGCTCGCCATGCACGCCTTCTTTCCCGCCGACCCGTCGTCGAACTGACCCAGTCCCGAGGCAACAGCTCGCCAAAATGGCGAGCTATTGCCTCGGGACGGGTCGTGCGGCGCGGGCGGCGGTCATGCGCCGGGCAGCGGGAACGGCGGCGAGGAGGGCGGCCGCCTTGTTGCGGCACTCGAGGTCCTCGAGGGCGGGATCGCTGTCGGCCACGATCCCGGCGCCGGCCTGCACGCTCGCCTTCCCCGCCGGCGTGACGAGCATGGTGCGGATGGCGATGGCGGTGTCGAGGTTGCCGGAGAAGTCCACGTAGCCGACCACCCCGGCGTAGGGCCCCCGCTTGGTCGGCTCCAGCTCGTCGATGATCTCCATGGCCTTCACCTTGGGCGCGCCCGAGACGGTGCCGGCCGGCAGGGTGGCGCGCAGCACGTCGATGGGGCCCAGCCCGGGCGCCAGCGTCCCCGACACCTGCGAGGTGAGGTGCATCACGTGGCTGTAGCGCTCCAGCGTGAGCAGCTCGTCCACGTGCTCGGTGCCGAAGCGCACCACGCGGCCCACGTCGTTGCGGGCCAGGTCGACCAGCATGATGTGCTCGGCCAGCTCTTTCGGGTGCTCGCGCAGCTCTCCCGCCAGGCGGCGGTCCTCGTCGTCGGTGCGCCCCCTGCGCCGGGTCCCGGCGATCGGCCGGGACACGACCCGCTCACCGAGGAGCTGCACCATGGGCTCCGGCGACGAGCCGACCACGGTCACGGCCGGGTGGCGCAGGAAGTACATGTACGGAGACGGGTTCACCTGGCGCAGGGCGCGGTAGACGTCGAAGGGATCGGCGTCGAGGTCGAGGTCGAAGCGCATGGACAGCACGACCTGGAAGATGTCGCCGTCGAGGATCCGTTCCTTGGCCGCCGCCACCGCCCGGGCGTAGTCGTCGGCGCTGACGGTGCGGGAGACGTCGGGCGGCGGCTCGTCACGGTCCGGCGGCTCGACGACCGGCTCGTCGAGGGGCCGGGCGCCGTCGGCGGCCAGCCGGTCGAGGCGGGACACGGCGGCGTCGTAGCGGGCGTCGACCTCGTCCTCCGTCGCATCCCGGGGGACGAAGGCGTTGGAGACCAGCGTGACCCGCTGCCGCCAGTGGTCGTAGGCCGCGATCTCCCCGACGACCGACAGGATGGCGTCGGGGTGGCCGAGGTCGTCGGGCGGCACTTCGGGAAGGCGCTCGACCTCGCGCACGACGTCGTAGCCGAGGTAGCCCACCACACCGCCGTGCAGCGGCGGCAGGTCGGGCACGGCGGGCGAGCGGTAGGCCGCCAGCAGGCCCTCGACGGCGGCCAGCACCCCCCGGTCGAGGGGCACTCCGTCGGGCACGGTGCCGTCCGCCTCGATCCGGCCGCGCCGAGCGACCAGCGTCGTCGACGGATTTCGGCCCACGAACGACCACCGGCTCCATCGCTCGCCGTGCTCCACCGATTCGAAGAGGAACCCGGCGCCGTCGCCGACCACGCGCAGGAAGCCGGCGACCGGCGTGGTCAGGTCGCCCAGGATCTCCCGCCACACGGGCACCACCGGCGCGCAGCGGGCCAGGGCGCGGAACTGGTCCCTCGGGATCGTCACCGACCGCTACTGGGGCGGGGTGCCGAAGGGGCGGTAGAAGCAGGTGAACTCGCCGGTGTGGCACGCACCCTTGCCCACCTGGTCGACCACGAACAGCAGCGCGTCGCCGTCGCAGTCGTACGAGGCCTCGACCACCTGCTGCACGTCGCCCGAGGTGTCCCCCTTGGCCCATCGCTCCTGGCGCGACCGGCTCCAGTAGACCATCCGGCCCGTCTCGAGGGTCTCGCGGAGGGTGTCGGCGTTCATCCAGGCCAGCATCAGCACCTTGCCGGTGGCCCGGTCCTGGGCGATGGCGGGCACCAGCCCGGCTCCGTCGTATCGCACCTGGTCCATCCCCCAGAGCGGCTCGGCCGTCACGGCGTCGACCGCCTCCGAGGTCGGCGTCGGGGCGGGTCGGCGGCGCTCGGCACCTCGACACGGTATTGGCTCCGGGCCGCCGTCACCCGGATCTTCCCCGACCGGCTGCCGCCACCGGACACCGTTACTTGAAATCATGGCACTATACACGCAGTCATCCTCGTGATAGGGTGGCCCCGTGCCAGCTCCTCGGGTCGCCAGCCCCGACGCCGCCACCACCACGCCCGGCGACACGATGACGATCGACGAGCTGGCCCGGCGGGCCGGGTGCACCACCAGGAACATCCGCAACCACCAGACGGCCGGCCTGCTGCCGCCCCCGACCCTCGTGGGGAGGGTGGGCCGGTACGACGACGGCCACCTCGCCCGCCTCCGGCTCATCACCCAGCTCCAGGACCAGGGGTACTCCCTGGCCGGGATCGCGTCGCTGCTGCAGGCGTGGGAGCAGGGTCACAGCCTGGCCGACGTCCTCGGCTTCGAGAAGGCCCTCACCGCGCCGTGGACCGACGAGGAGCCCGAGGTGGTGTCCCCGGCTGCGCTGTTCGAGCTGTTCCCCGAGAGCGCCACGCGGCCCGACCTGATCCTTCGCGCCGTGGAGCTCGGCCTCATCAGCCCCGAGGGGCCCGACGTCCTGGTGCACAGCCCCCGCCTCGTGCGCACCGGCGCAGAGCTGGTGGCCGTGGGGGTTCCGCTGGCCGCCACCCTCGAGGAGCTGGGCCGGCTCCGCCAGGACCTCGACCGGGTGGCCGGCCGGCTGGTGCAGCTGTTCGAGGACCACGTCTGGACGCCGTTCGCCGACGCCGGGATGCCCGCCGACCAGCTGCCCCACGTCACCGATGCGCTGCGGCGCATGCGGCCCCTGGCGGCGGCCACGGTCGACGCGGTGCTGGCCCAGGCCATGGAGCACCGCACGGCGGCGTCCACCGCCATGGCCGCCATCCGCGAGGGGATGCGGTGAGTACCCAAGTCGCACCACGCACGGACCTGTCGACCCGATTGGAAGGAACCACGCCATGATCGCCTTCGCTGGATGGGAAACCGACTGGCCGTTCGTCGCGGCCCCCTTCGTCTTCTACTTCTTCACAGTCTTCTGGCTCCTGGTCATGGGCGACCACGAGGGTGAGACCAACCCGATCCGGATGTTCTTCCGGCGGATCTCGACGAGCCTGGAGGACGTCACGGGCTACCCGGGCTGGAGCATGGCCGGCGCCCTGAGCGGCCTGCTCGTGCTGGCCGTGGCCGCCCTCGGCCTGTACTGGGACGTCGCCTACCACATCGACTACGGCCGGGACAACCAGCTCATGACGCCGAGCCACACGATGATCCTGCTCGGGCTGGGCGGCATGGTGTACGCCGCGGTCATCGCCGTGATCTTCGCCACCAACGACCGCACGTCCGTGGGCTTCCGCTTCGCCGGGCTCCAGATCCCGTATTCCGCCGTCATGCTGGCCGTCCTCGGTTTCGGGGGTGTGGCCGCATTCCCGCTCGACAACCTGTGGCACCAGGCCTACGGGATCGATGTGACGCTGTGGAGCCCCACCCATCTCCAGCTGGTCGCCGGCGGCGGGCTGGGGCCCATCGCCGTGCTCCTCATGCTCCTCGAGGGCCGCTCGCAGGCGAGCCCACGGGGGCTCGGCCGCCTCATCGAGGCCACCACCGGCGGCGCCGTGCTCGTGGGTCTGTCGACCTTCCAGGGCGAGTTCGACTTCGGCGTCCCCCAGTTCCAGGCCGTGTACCTGCCGGTGCTGTTCGCCCTGGCCATGGGTTTCGGCTTCGTCCTGGTGCGGATGGCGCTCGGCCGAGGCGGCGCCCTCTCGTCGCTCGTGGCCTTCGTCGTCCTCCGCAGCGCGGTCGCCTTGCTGGTGGGCGGGGGCCTCAACCACACGACGCCGCGGTTCCCCCTGTACCTGGTCGGCGCGCTCTGCGTCGAGGGTGTCGCCTTCCTCCTGGGGACGGAGCGCACGCTGCGGTTCGGCCTGGTGGCCGGCGCGGCCGTCGGCACCATCGGGCTGGCCGGCGAGATGATCTGGGTCGACGCCTCGGGGTGGTTCCACGTCGAGGCGTCGTCGCTGCTCGTGCCCGCCGCGCTGCTCGGCGCGGTGGCGGCCACGGCCGCCGCCGTCCTCGGTGCCGGCCTCGGCCGGGCCTGGCGGCGCCCCGGCGAGGAGGCGTCGTCACCGATGCCGCTCGGCGCCCTGGTGGCCGCCGGCGTGGCCGTCGTCGCCGTCCTCGCCGTGCCGCTCCCTCGCAACGTCGGCAAGGTCGACGCCGTCATCCGCCTCGAGCCGGCGGGCGAGCTGGCCAAGGTCGCCGTCGACGTCACCCCGGCCGACGCCGCGGAGAACGCCACCGCCTTCGGGGTCATGTCCTGGCAGGGCGGCGGCCGGGTATGGGCCGAGCTGGAGAGGACCGGCCCCGGCCACTACGTGTCGACCAAAGCGGTGCCCGTCACCGGCACGTGGAAGTCGATGGTGAGCCTCCAGCGCGGCGACGAGGTGATGGCGGCGCCGATCTACCTGCCGGCCGACGCCGAGATCGCCGCCTCGGCGGTGCCTGCCCTGCCCGAGCGGGCCACGCCGTTCGTGCGCAACACCGACGTCCTGCTGCGGGAGGCTAAGGACGGCCCGGCGTGGCCCGCCGCCCTGGCCTATGCCGGTGTCGCCCTCGTCGCCGCCGTGTGGATCGGCATGTTCGCCTTCACCGGTCACCGGCTGGCCGGCGCCGAGCCGTCGGTGCCGGTCGGCCACCCCGGGAGCACCGGCGCGGGCCGGGTCCCCGTCCCCGGCAGCCCGCTGGAGCCGGTCGGCGGCTACCGGCGGTCCTGGGCCACCTGGTAGCAGCGCCCCTCTGGGCCGCCGGCTCCCTCCCGGGCCGGCTGGCCCCGGAACGCCGGCGGCCGGCTCGGTCACGCCGGCCGCACCGCCACCCCGGCGGCGGCCAGGTGGGCCTTGGCCTGGCCGACGGTGATGTCGCCGAAGTGGAACACCGACGCGGCCAGCAGGGCATCGGCGCCGCCCTCCACCGCCCCCTCCACCAGGTGGTCGAGGCTGCCCACGCCGCCGCTTGCCACCACCGGGACGTTGCAGGCGCCGACGACCGCCCGCAGCTGCTCGAGGTCGAAGCCGTCCCGGGTGCCGTCGCGGTCCATGGAGGTGAGCAGGATCTCGCCGGCCCCGAGCCGCTCGCACTCGGCGGCCCAGGCGACGGCGTCGATGCCGGTCGGCGTACGGCCGCCGTGGGTGTACACCTCCGAGCCGTTCGCGTCGCCGGGACGGCGGCGGGCGTCGATGGCGACGACGACGCATTGCGCGCCGAACTCGGTGGACAGCTCGGAGACGAGCTGCGGGCGGCCGACGGCCGCCGTGTTCACGCCGACCTTGTCGGCACCGGCCCGCAGGAGCCGGCGGGCGTCGTCGACGCTCCGGACCCCGCCGCCGACGGTGAGGGGGATGAACACCCGCTCGGCCGTCCGCCACACCACGTCGACCATGGTGGACCGGGCGTCCGAGGACGCCGTGATGTCGAGGAAGACGATCTCGTCGGCGCCCGCCTCGTCGTACCGGGCGGCCAGCTCGGCCGGGTCGCCGGCGTCACGGAGCTCGACGAAGCGGACGCCCTTCACGACCCGGCCGCCGTCCACGTCGAGGCAGGGGATGATCCTCACCGCTCGCACGCCAGCACCCCTTCGCGGACGCTGAACACGCCTTCATGGATGGCGGTGCCCACGATGGCTCCGGCCAGCCTGCGCCCATCGGTCTCCAACCGCGCCAGCGCGCGGAGGTCGTCGAGCCCGGCGATCCCCCCCGACGCCACCACGGGGTGCCGGGTGGCGGACAGGACGGCGGCCAGGCCGTCGACGTCCGGCCCGCCGAGCATGCCGTCGCGCGAGATGTCGGTGACCACCACGGCGCCCAGCTCGGCGTCCTCCACCTCGCCCAGCACGTCGGCGAGCGTGCGGCCGGAGCCCGCCGTCCAGCCCCGGACGGCGATCTCGCCGTCGCGAGCGTCGAGGCCGACGGCGACCCGCCCCGGATGGCGCTGGGCCACCCGCCGGAGCAGGCCCGGGTCCTCGAGGGCGGCGGTGCCGAGCACGATGCGGCTCACGCCGGCACCGAGCAGGGCCTCTGCCGAGAACTCGTCGCGGATGCCGCCTCCGGCCTGGACGGGTACGGCCACGGCCTCGGCGATGGCGGCGACCACGGCCCGGTTCTCCGGGCGCCCGGTGCGGGCGGCGTCGAGATCGACGACGTGGATCCAGGCCGCGCCGTCGGCCTCGAACTCCTTCGCCACCGCCAGCGGATCGCCGCCGTAGACCTTCTCCCTCGCGTAGTCACCCTGCACCAGGCGCACGCAGGCGCCGCCTCGCACGTCGATGGCCGGGTACAGGTCCATCACGAGCACGACTTGGCGAAGTTCGACAGCACGCGCGCCCCGACGGCGCCAGACTTCTCGGGGTGGAACTGCGTGGCCCACAGTGCGCCGCGCT
>DATAIT010000072.1 GCA_036262515.1 Acidimicrobiales bacterium
CCAGGCGCCGGCCGCCTCCGTGTCGGCGCCCGGCCCCGGTGCTCCCCCGGCCACGCCGTCCGGCGTGGGCGAGCCGCCGAGCGCCGGTCCCGGCGAACCGCAGCCGGCGCCACCCGCAGCCGGCCCCTCCGGCCAACCGGGCCAGCCGGCCCCGCCCACCTCCCGCTCCGGCAAGCCCATCCCGCCCCCGCCCGGGCGCCCGCCCACGTCGCGCTCCGGCAAGCCCATCCCCCCGCCTCCCGGCATGGGTGGCCGGGCCGCTCCGGCCGGTCCCGCCCGCACGGGCGGCATGGGTGGTCCCCGCCCGTCCGGCCCCGGCGGGCCTCCCCGCACGGGCGCGCCCCGCACGGGTGGCTTCCCGCCCCGCACGGGCGGACCCGGCGGCTCGCCCGGCGGCGGCTTCGGTGCCCGTCCCGGCGGCGGCGGTGGTCCCGGTGGTGGTCCCGGTGGCGGCTTCGGCGGCCGCCCCGGCGGTGGTCCCGGCGGCGGCTTCGGCGGCCGCCCCGGCGGTCCCGGTGGTCGTGGCCGCCCGCCCCGCCGGAAGGGCGGGAGGCGCCGGCGCCCGCTCGAGGAGCTGGAGCCGTTCGACCCGAGCAAGGGCTACGCCCCGTCGAGCCAGCCCGTGCCCACCGGCGAGATCATCGTCGAGCGGGGATCCACCGCCCAGGACCTGGGCCCCAAGCTCAACCGGTCGGCCGGCGACATCGTCCGGTTCCTCTTCCTCCAGGGCGACATGACCACGGCCACCTCGCCGCTGTCCGACGAGGCCATCGAGCTGTTCGCCGACGAGGTCGGTGCCAGCATCCGGCTCGTCGAGCCGGGCGAGGAGAAGGAAGCTGCCCTCCAGCGCAAGTACTTCGACGACGACGAGGAGGAGGAGGACGAAAGCCTGCTCCGCCCCCGTCCGCCCATCATCACGGTCATGGGCCACGTCGACCACGGCAAGACCAAGCTGCTCGACCGCATCCGTGAGACCAACGTGGTCGAGGGCGAGGCCGGCGGCATCACCCAGCACATCGGGGCGTACCAGGTCGAGAAGGACGGGCGCCTGCTCACCTTCATCGACACGCCCGGCCACGAGGCCTTCACCGCCATGCGGGCGCGGGGTGCCAACGTCACCGACATCGTCATCCTGGTGGTGGCGGCCGACGACGGCGTGATGCCCCAGACGGTCGAGGCGCTCAACCACGCCAAGGCGGCCGACGTCCCCATCGTGGTGGCGGTCAACAAGATCGACCGCGAGGAGGCCGATCCCACCCGCGTCATGCAGCAGCTGTCCGAGCTCGGCCTCACGCCCGAGCAGTGGGGTGGCGACACGATCATGGTCGAGCTGTCGGCCCTGCAGAACCTGGGCGTCGACGACCTGCTCGAGCAGCTCCTGCTGGTCGCCGAGGTGCAGCTCCCGGAGCAGCTGGTGGCCAACCCCGAGGCCAAGGCCAGGGGCGCCGTACTCGAGGCCAACCTCGACCCCGGGCGCGGTCCGGTGGCCACGGTGATGGTCGAGACGGGCACCTTGCGGGTGGGCGACGCCATCGTCGCCGGCGCCGCATGGGGCCGGGTGCGGGCGATGCTCGACGACAAGGGCGACAAGATCAAGGAGGCGCCGCCCTCCACGCCGGTACAGGTGCTCGGGTTCTCCGACGTGCCCAGTGCGGGCGACGACTTCCGCGTCACCGCCACCGACAAGGTGGCCCGCGACATCGCCGAGCAGCGCGAGCAGCGCTTCCGCTCGGCCGACCTGCGCAAGACGCCGTCCATGGCAGGTACCACGGCCAAGCTCGAGGACATCTTCGAGCAGATCCAGCGGGGCGAGACGGCCACACTGAACCTGATCCTCAAGGCCGACGTCCAGGGCTCGCTGGAGGCCGTCACCGAGAGCCTGCGCAAGCGCGAGCGCGACGAGGTGAAGCTGAGCTTCGTCCACCGGGCGGTGGGCGGGATCACCGAGAACGACATCCAGCTGGCGGCCGCCTCCAGCGCCACCATCATCGGCTTCAACGTGCGGCCCGACCGCAAGGCCCGGGCGCTGGCCGAGGCCGAGGACGTCGACGTCCGCACCTACGAGATCATCTACAAGCTGATCGAGGACATCGAAGCGGCCATGATCGGCATGCTGAAGCCCGAGTACGAGGAGGTCGTCACCGGCGACGCCGAGGTGCGCGAGGTGTACAGCGTGCCGCGGGTCGGCAAGGTGGCCGGCTGCTACGTCCTCAACGGCGTCATCACCCGGGGCTCCAAGGTCCGCTTCCTCCGTGAGGGCACCGTGATCTGGAACGGCACGGTCACGTCGCTCAAGCGGTTCAAAGACGACGTGCGCGAGGTGCAGACCGGCTTCGAGTGCGGCATCGGCCTGTCGGACTTCCAGGACCTGCGGTCGGGCGACGTCATCGAGACGTACGAGGAGCGCGAGATCCCACGCACGTAGCGCATCTCCGGGTCGACCTCCACATCCCGTCGAGTCACTCGTTGAAGGAGAAGCGGGCCGTGGTGAAGCCGATGCTGGAAGGAGCGAGGCGGCGGTTCCAGGTGTCGGCGGCCGAGGTCGCCCACCAGGACAAGTGGCAGCGGGCCGCCCTCGGGTTCGCCACAGTCGGCCCCGATGCCGGTCACCTGGAGGAGGTCCTCGCCGCCGTCGAGCGCTTCGTGTGGTCCTTCCCGGAGGCCGAGGTGCTCGAGGCGGCGGTGGCCGTCCTTCCTGCCGACGACGATGCCTGAGCGCGGCGGTGGGCGGCGCTACCCCCGCATGGCGCGGGTGAACGAGTTGCTGCGCGAGGTGATCGCCGACGAGCTCGAGCGCATGTCCGACGCCGACGAGCGCCTGCTCATGCTCACCGTGACCGGCGTCGACGCCGACTCGGACCTGAGCCGGGCCAGAGTCATGCTCAGCTCTCTCCCCCCGGGCGCCGAAGACGCTCTGGAGGAGCATCGCGTCCAGTTGCAGCGGTCGATCAACCGGCAGGCCAGATTGAAGCGCACGCCTCAACTTTCCTTCGGCACCGACCCTGCGGTAGAGAGTGGGACGCGGGTGGAGGACATTCTGCGGGACCTCCGGACGTTGGAAGGTGGTGCGGATGCTGGCGGATGAACTCGATCGGGCGGCGGTAGCGATCGCCGGCTCGGCGGAGCTGGCCCTGGCGTGCCATGTCGTCCCCGACGGGGACGCCCTCGGCTCGCTGCTGGCCATGCTCGAGCTGTGCCGGGCCAACGGGAAGCCGGCCGTGGCGTCGTGGTCGGAACCGTTCGAGGTGGGCCCCCACTACCGCTTCCTGCCCGGGCTGTCGTCCGCCACCAAGCCGGCGGACTTCCCCGCCGAACCTGACGTGATGATGACGTTCGACTGCGGGTCGCCCGAGCGCCTCGGCGACCTGGCCGCTCCCGCCGCGGCGGCGCGCTCGCTGATCGTCGTGGACCACCACGCCACGAACAAGCGCTTCGGCACGATCAACCTGGTCGACCCCGACGCCGCCGCCACCGCCGTGCTCGTGCGACGGCTGGCCGCACACCTCGGCTGGACGCTCACCCGCTCGGCCGCCATCTGCCTCTACACGGGGCTGGTCACCGACACCGGGCGCTTCCAGTACTCGAACACCACGCCCGAGGTGTTCGCCCTCGCCGAGGAGCTGTCCAGTTTCGACCTCCCCATCGCGTCGATGAGCCGCCAGCTGTTCGAGGAGCACCGCTTCGAGTACCTCCAGCTGATGAGCCGGTGCCTGGCCCGGGCCGAGCTCGACCGCGACCTGAACCTGGTGGCCACCTGGGTCACCCGCGACGACCTGCACGAGCACGACTGCAGCCTCGAGGAGACCGAGGGCCTGATCGACATCGTCCGGCGGGCGGCCGAGGCCGAGGTGGCCTGCGTGCTCAAGGAGACCGACGACGGCATCCGGGTGTCGCTGCGGGCGACCACGTCGGCCGACGTCTCGGTCGTCGCCGCCCGCTTCGGCGGGGGAGGCCACCGGTACGCGGCCGGCTTCATCGCTCCGGGCACCATCACGAAGGTGCTGGCCGACATCCGCGCCGTCCTCGCCGAAGACCCGCCGCTGCCGCCGGAGCGTTGACGGCCGGCGCCCGCCGGCCTGCCGGGCCCGTCACCGACGGGGTCGTGGTGGTGGACAAGCCGGCCGGTTGGACGTCGCACGACGCCGTCGCCCGCTGCCGGCGGATCTTCGGGCAGAAGCGCGTCGGCCACGCCGGCACGCTCGATCCCGATGCCACGGGGGTCCTGGTCGTCGGCCTCGGCCGGGCCACCCGCCTGCTGCGATACGTCACCGACCTCCCGAAGACGTACGAGGGGGAAGTGGTGCTCGGCGTGGCCACGTCGACGTTGGACGCAGCCGGGGAGGAGACGGGGCGGTGGGACATGGGCGGCGTGGGGCTCCATGACGTGCTGGCCGCCGCCGGGACGTTCGTGGGCGAGATCGACCAGGTGCCGCCCATGGTCTCGGCCGTGAAGATCGGCGGCCAGCGCCTCCACGCCCTGGCCCGGGCCGGCGTCGATGTGCAGCGGCCACCCCGGCGGGTCACTGTGCGGCGCTTCGACGTGGAGCCGGCCTCGGCGCCCGGCGTGTTCCGCATCGTGGTCGAGTGCTCGTCGGGCACCTACATCCGCTCCCTCGCCGCCGACGTGGGGACCGCCCTCGGCGGCGGCGCCCACCTGCGGTCCCTGCGGCGCACCGCCGTCGGGCCCTTTACCCTCGCTGGCGCCGTCCCGCTGGAGGAGCTGACGCCGGACGCCACCCTGCCCCCGTCGGCCGCCGTCGCTCATCTCCCCTCCGTCGACGTCGGTCCCGACGTGGCTGCCGCCGTGGCCACCGGCAAGGTGCTGGCGCCCGACGTGCTCGGCGTCGACGGCCACGGTCCCTGGGCGGTCCTCGACTGCGCCGGCGTCCTCCTCGCCGTCTACGAGCGCCACGGCGACGGCCGGGCCAAGCCCTCCGTCGTCCTCACCACTCCCGCCTGAGCCCCGCTCGCGCACCTTCTGGCAGCGGAAACCGACCGCCAGCGGTCGATTTCCGCTGCCAGAACGGCCCGGGGTCTGCGCGTCGCTAGCCTCGCCCGCGTGGAGGTGCTCGAGGAGCCTGCCGGTTGTCCCCGCCCGGCCTCGGGCACGGTGGTCACCATCGGCGCCTACGACGGCGTGCACCTGGGCCACCGGGCGCTCCTGGCCCGGGTGCGGAGCATGGCCGACCAGCTCGGGTCCGCCGCCGCCGTCGTCACGTTCGACCGTCACCCGGCCACGGTGGTGCGGCCGGAATCGGCGCCCAAGCTGCTCACCGACCTCGACCAGAAACTGGAGCTGCTGGCCACCACCGGCATGGACTACGCCTACGTCGTCCACTTCGACGAGGCGAGGGCGGCCGAGTCGGCCGAGGACTTCGTGCGCCGGCTGCTGGTGGACTGCCTTTCCGCTCGCGCCGTCGTGGTGGGCCACGACTTCCACTTCGGCAACCGCCGGGGAGGCAACGTCGCGTTGCTCCAGACGATGGGCGCCGACTTCGGTTTCGACGTCCTCGGCATCAGCCTGGTGGCCGACGGCCCGGCCGGCGAGGCGGTCTCGTCCACGCGTGTCCGGCGCCTCCTGGCGGAGGGCGACGCAGCCGGAGCGGTTGCCCTGCTCGGCCGTCCCCACGAGGTCCGGGGCACGGTGGTGGCGGGCGACAGGCGGGGCCGGGAGCTCGGGTACCCGACCGCCAACGTCGTCGCGCCGGGCGACATCCTCCTGCCGGCGGACGGCATCTACGCCGGCTGGTACCGGCGCCCCGACGGCGATCTCCACCCGGCCGCCATCTCGCTCGGCCGCCGGCCCACCTTCCATCCCGACGCCGACGTCTCGGTGCTCGAGGCCTACCTGCTCGACTTCGAGGGCGACCTCTACGGCGAGCAGGCTGCCGTCCGGTTCACGGCCCGCATCCGCGGCGAGGAGCGCTTCGACTCGGTCGATGCCCTGATCGCCCGGATGGGCGACGACGTCGTCGCCACCCGGGCCCTGCTGGCGACCGCCTGACGGGTTGCAGTTCCGCTTTCCGGCCGGGGGACCGGCCTCCGAGGGTCCGCCGGGCGGCGACGTGGGGGTGCGATGATCCGTGCCGTCGTCGAGACGGGAGGTCGGCATGCCGCTGTCGGCGGTCCTCGAGGTGGCGGTGGGCCTGTCGTTCCTGTTCGCCACGCTGAGCCTCATCGCATCGGGCGCCCACGAGATGCTCGCCGCCGTCCTGGCGCTGCGGGCGAAGACGCTGCAGAAAGGGGTCGCCAACCTGCTGGCCGACCCCGGCAAGGCCGAGGCGATCTACGCCCACCCACTGATCCGGTCGCTCTACCGGGACAAGCGCCGGCCGTCGTACATCCCCCGCGAGAAGTTCGCGCTGGCCTTCGTCGACACGTACGTGCAGCCGGCAGTCGGTTCGGTCGCCGGTCAGGTGGCGGCCGTGGACGGCGCCATCGCCGGCCTGCCCGAGGGCAGGATCCGCGAATCTCTCGACGTGCTGTGGCGCGACGCCCGGGGCGACGCCGCCCGGTTCCGCCACAGCGTGGAGACGTGGTTCGACGACTCGATGGAGCGGGTCTCGGGCTGGTACCGGCGCCTCACCCAGGCGATCCTGTTCGGCCTGGGCGTCCTGCTCGCCGTCGGGATGAACATCAACGCCGTCACCGTGGCGCAGCAGCTCTGGAGCGACGCCCCGCTGCGGGCAGCCGTGGCGGCCACGGCCACGAAGGTCGAGCCGCCGGCGGACGACGGCGCCGAGTCGGTCAAGGAGCAGCTCGACGACGTCCAAACCGGCATCAAGACGGTCGAGGGAATCGGGCTGCCCATCGGGTGGACGGACAGCGCGCGCCCGAGCACCTGGTACGGCGCCGTAGCCGGCTGGCTGTTCACCGCCGTGGCGATCTCGATGGGCGCCCCGTTCTGGTTCGACCTCCTCGGCCGCGTCGCCCGCATCCGCACCACCGGCGTGCGCACCCAGACCGCCGTCCCCCAGAGCGCCGACACCGAGCCCAGGAAGTAGCCCCCGACCCGTTCTCGGGAGCGGGGCTAGTCGTCGGGGGACGGCGGGCGGGCCCGCATGCGCTTGCGCTCGCCCTGCTGGCGCTTGGCCTCCAGCCGGCGTTCCTTGGCGCCCTTGCTCGGACGCGTGGGCCGGCGGGTCCGCTCGATGTGCAGCGCCTCGGCCAGCCGGGCGGCGAGGCGTTCGAGGGCGAGCTCGCGGTTGCGGGCCTGCGACCGCGAGTCCGACGCCACCACCCGCACCACGGGCCCCAGGCGCTCGAGCAGGCGGGCCCGCTGGCGGGGCCCGAGGGCGGGGGAGCCGGCCACGTCGAAGCGGACCTCGGCCCGGGTGTCCGCCGTGTTGGCGTGCTGGCCGCCAGGCCCGCCGCTGCGGGAGAACCGCCACTCGAGCTCGGCCAGCGGGATGCGGAGCGAGCCGCTCACCCGCAGGTCGTCGGCCACGCCGCCAGTATTGCCGGGCGGGCAACCGGCCCGGGCACGCACACCGCGCCGGGCGGGGGCCGGGGACCCGCCGCGGCGAGGTGGCCGGGGGTGGGACCCGGCCGCGGAGACAACACTGCTACGATGCCAACGCGCTCCGGCGACCGCCGGACCGCGTCCCAAGGCTGGATTCTGAGGTTCCCGATACATGCCCGACAAGGCAGCGACAATCGCCGAGCACCGGCTTCACGAGACCGACACGGGTTCGTCCGAGGTCCAGATCGCACTGCTCAGCCAGCGCATCGACCACCTCACCGCCCACCTCAAGATGCACAAGGGCGACCATCACACCCGACGTGGCCTCATGAAGATCATCGGCCAGCGTCGTCGTCTGCTCGACTACGTGAAATCCAACGACGTCGAGCGGTACCGGACGATCATCGGGCGCCTCGGCCTCCGCCGATAGGTACCGAGCAGTACGCGAGCGGCCCAACGGGGCCGCTCGTTCGCATATCGCAGGCGGTGACGGTGTCCAGCTGCCAGTGGCGACGAGCCCGCCCCGGGTGCCGGGGGAGGAGCGTGACCACTGGGAACTGGCCCGGCCGCCGCCCTTCACGAGAGGAGCGCAAGTGGCAGAGGCCATTTCCGTCTCCGGTCCCGTCAGCGGGACCGACAAGACCCTTTCCTTCGAGACCGGCAAGCTGGCCGGGCAGGCCGGCGGCGCCGTCGTCGGCCGCATCGGCGACACCGTCGTGCTCGTCACCGCCACCGCAGCCAAGGCACCACGGGAGGGGGTCGACTTCTTCCCCCTCACCGTCGACGTCGAGGAGCGCATGTACGCGGCCGGCAAGATCCCCGGCTCGTTCTTCCGCCGGGAGGGCCGGGCCACCGACCAGGCCATCCTCACCTGCCGCCTGATCGACCGGCCCCTGCGCCCGTCGTTCCCCGACGGCTTCCGCAACGAGGTCCACGTCGTGGCCACGGTGTTCGGGGCCGACCAGGAGAACCCGCACGACGTCGTGGCCATCAACGCCGCCTCGGCGGCCCTGATGGTGTCGAACGTCCCCTTCGACGGGCCGATCGGCGCCGTCCGCATCGCCTACGACACCGAGGGCGGCTGGGTGCCCCATGCCACCTACCAGGAAGGCGACGCCGGCACCTTCGAGCTGGTCGTGGCCGGTCGCGGGCTCGACGACGGCGACGTCGCCATCATGATGGTGGAGGCGGGCGGGACGGAGAACGCCTGGCGGTACTACCAAGAAGGCGCCCCGAAGGTCACCGAGGCGGTCATCGCCTCCGGTCTGGAAGCGGCCAAGACCTGGATCAAGGAGTCGATCGAGCTCCAGCTGGAACTCGTCGAGAAGGTCGGTGGCAAGAAGGAGGTCATGGCCTTCCCCACCGCCTCCGACTACGCGGACGACGTGTGGGACGCGGTGAAGGACGCTGGCACGGAGCCCATCGGCAAGGCCGTCACCATCGTGGGCAAGGCGGAGCGCAACGCCGCCCTCGAGGACGCCGCCGTCACCGTGGCCGAGAAGCTGGGCGACGCCTTCGAGGGGCGGGAGAAGGAGATCAAGGCCGCCATCAAGAGCCTGACCAAGGCCTTGATCCGCCGCCGGGTGGTGGAGGACGGGTTCCGCATCGACGGCCGCAGCGTCACCGACATCCGCCCGCTCAGCGCCGAGGTGTCCCAGATCCCCACCGCCCATGGCTCGGCCCTGTTCCAACGGGGCGAGACGCAGGTGATGGGCGTGTCCACGCTTGGGATGCCCCGCATGGACCAGCTGCTCGACACCATCGGCACCGAGGTCCGCAAGCGCTACATGCACCACTACAACTTCCCGCCCTTCTCCACCGGCGAGACAGGCTTCATGCGCGGTCCCAAGCGCCGCGAGATCGGCCACGGCCTGCTGGCCGAGCGGGCCCTGCTGCCGGTGGTGCCGCCCCTCGAGGAGTTCCCCTACGCCATCCGGGTGGTGAGCGACGTGCTGTCGTCCAACGGCTCCACGTCGATGGCGTCGGTGTGCGCCTCGACGCTCTCGCTGATGGACGCCGGCGTGCCGTTGAAGGCGCCCGTGGCCGGCATCGCCATGGGTCTCATCTACGCCGAGGGCAAGTACACCACGCTCACCGACATCCTCGGGGCCGAGGACGCCTTCGGCGACATGGACTTCAAGGTGGCCGGCACCGAGGACTTCGTCACCGCCCTCCAGCTCGACACCAAGATCGCCGGCATCCCGGCCGACGTGCTGGGCAAGGCGCTCCAGCAGGCCCGCGAGGCCCGCCTCCAGATCCTCGAGGTCATGGCCGGCGCCATCGCCGAGCCCCGCGAGGAGGTGGCCGCCACCGCCCCCAAGATCGTGAGCATCTCCATCCCGATCGACAAGATCGGCGAGGTCATCGGTCCCAAGGGCAAGGTCATCAACGCCCTCCAGCAGGAGACCGGCGCCGACATCAACGTCGACGACGACGGCATGGTGGGCACCGTCACGATCGGGGCCAAGGACGGCACGGCGGTGGCCGAGGCCAGGCGCCGCATCGAGCTGATCCTCGACCCGCCCAAGGCGGTCATCGGGGCCGTCTACACCGGCCGGGTGGTCAACGTCACCAAGTTCGGTGCGTTCGTCAACATCCTCCCCGGCCGCGACGGCCTCGTCCACATCTCCAAGCTGGGCCAGGGCAAGCGGGTCGAACGGGTGGAGGACGTGGTCGATCTGGGCGACGAGATCACCGTCCGGGTCGACGACATCGACCAGCAGGGCAAGGTGTCGCTGTCGCCGGTCGGCGCCGACGGCGTGGCGGCCGAGGCGCCGGCTCCCCGTGAGCGGGCGCCCCGGGTCGAGGGCGGCGGCCGCCCCCGCGAGCCCGAAGCCGCTCCGGCGGCAGGGGGCGGTGCCGAGACGGTGTCGTTCGAGGCGGCCTGGGAATCGGAGGCGGCCCAGGAGTTCGGCGACCTGGGGCCGGCTCCGGCCGGCGGCGCACCACGGGAGGGATTCGGCGGCGCCCGGCGGTCCGACGATCGCGGAGGCGACGGCCCGCGGCGCAACCCGAGGCGGGGCGGAGGCGGCGGGCGTCGCTAGTCTTCGCCCGCTGTGATCGACTCGACGACGCTCGACAGCGGTCTCACCGTGATCACCGAGCGCATCCCCTGGGTGCGCTCGGTGAGCGCAGGGTTCTGGGTCGGCACCGGATCGCGTGACGAAGGCGACGGACTGTTCGGCGCCTCCCACTTCCTCGAGCACCTGCTGTTCAAGGGCACTCCCGAGCGCACCGCCCGCCGTATCGCCGAGGACGTCGACGCCGTGGGCGGCGACATGAACGCCTTCACCACCAAGGAGTACACGGCGTTCTACCTCCGGGTGCTGGACCAGAGCCTCGACCTCGGGCTCGACATCCTCTCCGACATCCTGTGGAGCCCGGCCTTCCGCCCCGAGGAGGTCGAGGCCGAACGCCAGGTGATCCTGGAGGAGATCCTGATGCGGGCCGACGAGCCCGCAGACCTCGTCCACGAGGTCTTCATGGAGGCGCTGTTCCCCGAGCACCCCGTCGGGCGCGAGGTGCTGGGTGACGAGCCGTCCATCGAGGCCATGAGCAGGACCGACATCGCGTCCTTCCACCAGCACCACTACCGGCCCGGGAACATGGTCTTCGCGGCGGCCGGGAACCTCGAGCACGCCGCCATCGTCGACGGCATCGAGCGCCGCTTCGCCGGACCCGAGGGCGGCGCCAAGCCGTTGCGGACGCCGCCGACGGCCGGTCCGCAGCCCCTTGCCGTCGACCCTCGCCCGACGGAGCAGGTCCACGTGGTCTGCGGCGTGCGCAGCCTCCCCAGCCACTCCGACGACCGTTACGCCCTGGCCGTGGTGAACCACGTGCTCGGCGGCGGCCTGTCGTCGCGCCTGTTCCAGAAGATCCGCGAGGAGCGGGGACTCGCCTACTCGGTGTACTCCTACCGGTCCGCCCTGGCCGACACGGGGTCGCTCGCCGTGTACGCCGGCACCATGCCGGCCCGAGCGTCAGAGGTCCTCGACCTGATCAGCGCCGAGCTCGACGCGATGGCGTCGTCGGGCATCACCGAGCGGGAGCTGGCGGTGGCCAAGGGCCACCTCGTGGGGGAGATGGCGCTGTCCCTCGAGGACTCGGCCGCCCGCATGAGCCGCATCGGGCGCAGCCAGCTCCTCCACGGCACGGTGCTCACGGTCGACGACGTGGTGTCGCTCATAGACGCCGTCACCGTCGACGACGCCGGCCGGGTGGCCGCCAGCGTGCTCGGTGGCGAGCGGGTGCTGGCCGTCGTCGGCCCCGTCGAGGACGGAGCCTTCGACACCTCACGGGTGGCCTGAATCGTGCGGGTCGCCGTGTTCGGCGCAGGGGGGCGGATGGGCTCCACCGTGTGCCGGGCGGTGGCCGAGGACCCGGACCTCGAGCTGGTCGCCGCCGTCGATCCCCATCACCGGGGCATCGACCTGCGCCAACTGGTCGGCCCAGGCGTCGACGGTGTGCAGATCGCCGGCGACGCGTCGGCGCTGGCCGACGCAGGCGCAGAGGTGGCGGTGGACTTCACCGAGGCGGCCGCCGCCCGGCGCAATCTGGGGTGGTGCGCGGTCAACAGGGTGCACGCCGTGGTGGGCACCACGGGCCTCACCGGCGACGACCTCCGCCAGCTCGGCGACGTCTTCGTGGACGGCGTCAACTGCGTGGTCGCGCCCAACTTCGCCATTGGAGCGGTGTTGATGATGCGCTTCGCCGAGATGGCGGCGCCCTGGTTCGAGACGGCGGAGATCATCGAGCTCCACCACGACGCCAAGGTCGACGCCCCGTCGGGCACCGCCATGCTCACCGCCGAGCGGATGGCGGCAGCGTCGGACGACTGGGCACCGGACCCGACGCTCGACGAGGTCGTGGCCGGCGCGCGAGGAGGAAGCGTGCCGGCGGGGATCCGTGTGCACTCCGTGCGCCTGCGTGGCCTGGTGGCCCACCAGGAGGTGCTGCTCGGCACCACCGGCCAGACCCTCACGATCCGGCACGACTCGTTCGACCGGTCGTCGTTCATGCCGGGTGTGCTGCTCGCCGTCAAGGCGGTGGCTGACCGGCCCGGTCTCACCGTCGGCCTCGACCGCCTCCTCGGCCTCTGAGGGCCTGACTCCCCGCTCTACTCGGGCTGCGGCCGGTCGTCCTCGTCGGCCGTCTCGGAGCGGGCCTCCTCCAACTCGCGCTCGAGGGAGGAAACCGACTCGAGATCCGAGGTGCCGCTCCTGCGGGCCATCACGATCTGGACGACCACCAGTGCCACCGACACGACGGTGAGCTGCCACTGGTAGCGGCGCAGGAACCGGAGCACGCTCTCCAGGGGGCTCGAGAAGGCGTCGCCGAAGATGCGCAGGAGGACGATCGTCACGATCGTGCCGCTGACGTTCAGCACCACGAACGCACCGGTCTTCATCTTGGAGGCGCCGGCCAGGACGCAGATGATCGGGTTCGGCGCGATGGCCACCATCGGGT
This sequence comes from Acidimicrobiales bacterium, assembly GCA_036262515.1. Classification (GTDB taxonomy): domain Bacteria; phylum Actinomycetota; class Acidimicrobiia; order Acidimicrobiales; genus JAHFUS01. The sequence goes on from DATAIT010000072.1 coordinate 12,929, forward strand.
AGGCGGCCTTCTTGAACCAGCCCTCGAACATGGTCACGCCGGCTGCACCCTCGCCCAGCTTGCGCTCGAGCCAGCGCACGCCCGCGTCGCCGTAGCGACGACCGATGAAGTAGTACAGCGGGTCGGACAGCAGCTGGCGGGCCACACCCACGACGACGAAGGTCACGACGTCGATCTGGGGGGATGCCAGCGCCAGGTAGCGCTTCCGCGAGTTCAGCAGGATCAGCCAGATCGGGTGCGAGTTGACCAGCGTGGGGGCCAGGGCATCCCCGACGTATGACAGAGCGGTGAGGACCACGATCGGCGACAGGAGCAGGTAGAGGGACCGGCGACTGCGCGCCGACTCGGCGCCGCCACCTGTCCGGTCGACCCCACCCGCCCCGACGTCGCCGGCGCCGTGCTCGTCACCCTTCTCGCCGGCCGGCGGGGTGTCGGTCACCGGCGGTCCATTCCGTTGTCGGTCTCGTCGTCATGGCTCGGACGCGGAGCGGTGCCGGCCGTCTCGGCCAGCTCCATCTCGATGGTGGCGATCGACCGGAGCTCGGATCGGCCGCGCCGGCGCTGGGCCAGGAACCACAGCCCGACGATGGCGATCGACACCAGGGTGAGCAGCCACGTGTGGTGCTCGTAGAACCGGTTGACGGCGCCCAGAGGGCCGTCGAACGCCTCGGCGAACTCGTAGACCAGCGTGACCACGACGACTGTACCGAGGAGGTTGAGGACCAGGAAGAGCACGGGGCTCATGCCGGTGGCGCCGGCCAGCACGCACACGACGGCTCCCGGGAAGGCGAAGACCATCAGGGGCGCCGCTTTGGAGAACCCTCGTTCGGTGGCTCGCATGATGCCCACATCGTCGCCCACCCGCCGCTCGATCCAGCGCACGCCGGCATCGCCGTAGAGCGAACCGAGCAGGAAGAACAGCGGGTCCGAGCTGAGCCTGCGGATCGTCGCCACGGCGACGAAGGGGACGAGATCCACCTTGCCGGCCACGAGGAGCAGGAACCGGTTGCGCGGCTCCATGGCGACGAGCCACAGCGGGTGGTCCCGCAGGAGCGCAGGGTGGAACATGTTCCCCAGCGTTCCGATGGCCACCACGGCGAGGATGGGACCGACGACGAGGGCGAGCGTCCGGCGGCTGGGCGGCGGCCGCCCGGGCGGGATGTCGTCCAAGTCCGAGACGCTACCGCCGGCTCCGCGCCGCCCGGCACGGCACTGCCGGACTCTGACGGTATCGTCGTCGTCGTGGCGCTGTCCGAGGACCGGGGCACCGTGGGCGACGAGGTGGCCGAGCTCCAAGCCGTCATGTCGGTGACGAACACCGACGTGAGCGAGGCGCTCCACGCCGTCCGGGACAACGCCGACGCCATCTTCACCTGGGACTACGAGAAGGGCGCCCGGCCCAAGCTGGAGCGGCTCTACGAGAAGTCGAAGATCTCGATGTGGAACGCCCGCACAGACCTGGCGTGGGACACCGAGGTCGACCAGGAGCGGGTGGTCGCCGACAACAACTTCGCGGCCCAGAGCCTGCTCGGCGGCAACGTCGACGTCACCGGCACCCCGCTCGCGGCGTGGGGCGACGCGGAGTGGCTCCAGTTCGGCATCGAGAGCCAGAACTGGACGCTCTCGCAGTTCCTCCACGGCGAGCAGGGCGCCCTCGTGTGCACGGCCAAGATCGTCGAGTCGGTGCCGTGGATCGACGCCAAGTACTACGCCGCCACCCAGGTGATGGACGAGGCGCGCCACGTGGAGGTGTTCGCCCGCTACCTCGACGAGAAGCTGTCCGGGCACTACCCGATCAACGCCCACCTGAAGATGCTGCTCGACGACATCATCTCGGACAGCCGGTGGGACATGACCTATCTCGGCATGCAGATCATGGTGGAAGGCCTGGCCCTGGCCGCGTTCGGGTTCATCTCCCAGCTCAGCACCGAGCCGCTGCTCAAGCAGCTGCTGCGCTACGTCATGAACGACGAGGCCCGCCACGTGGCGTTCGGCGTGCTCAGCCTCCACGACTACTACGCGGAGCTGACTGACGCCGAGATGAAGGAGCGCCAGGAGTTCGCCTTCGAGGCGGCCGTCCGCATGCGCGACCGGTTCCTCCAGCAGGAGGTGTTCGAGCGCATGGGGATCTCGCCCGCCGTGGCCGCACCGTTGGTGCAGCAGGCCCCGGAGCGCCTGCTGTTCCAGTCGATGCTGTTCTCCCGCATCGTCCCGAACTGCCGGCGTCTGGGGCTGCTCGACGCCAACGACGGCTGGTTGCGCGACCGCTTCGTCGAGCTCGGCGTCATCGCCTTCGAGCACTGGGAGGACCCCGAGCACGAGGCCATGTTCGCCCTGGCCGAAGGCGGCGGTCCACCGGCCGCCTGACGCCGCCCGGCACCCGTCCCGGGTGCACCGGCAGGCCACCGTCACCCGGGGCAGTGCCGGTGGGCGTCCGGAACGACCCGGCTACGCTCGGGTGATGGCGTCCGATCCAGCCCTCGCGGGCACCGCCTCGCCGCCGGGCCGCTTCGGCGCAGTGCTCACCGCCATGGTCACGCCGTTCGACGCCGAGGGGCGGCTCGATCTCGACGCGGTGGCCGTCCTGGCCCGGTGGCTGGTCGACAACGGCAGCGAAGGCCTGGTCGTGTCAGGCACCACCGGCGAGGCGCCCGTGCTCACCGACGACGAGCGCAAGGACTTGTGGCGGGCCACCATCGAGGCGGTCACCGTGCCCGTCGTCGCAGGCGCCGGCACGAACGACACGGCCCACTCGGTGCTGATGGCGAAGGCGGCGGCCGACGTCGGAGCAGCCGGGTTGCTGGCCGTCACCCCGTACTACAACCGCCCGTCGCAGGCCGGCATCGAAGCCCACTTCCGGGCGGTCGCCGACGCCACCGACCTTCCGGTCATGCTCTACGACATCCCGGTCCGCAGCGGACGGAAGATCGCCCACGGCACGCTGGTGCGTCTGGCTCGGGACGTGCCCACCATCGTGGGCGTGAAGGACGCAACCAGCGATCTGGCCGGGTCGGCCCGCCTGGTCGCCGACGCCCCGGCCGGGTTCGAGGTCTACAGCGGCGAGGACGGCGTCACGCTCCCTCTCCTGGCCATCGGCGCCGTGGGTGCGGTCGGCGTCGCCACCCACTGGACGGGCCGCCTGCACGGACGGATGATCGACGCCTTCGTGAAGGGCGACGTCGAAGAGGCGCGACGGATCAACGCCTCGATGCTTCCCAGCTTCGCCTTCGAGACGGGCGACGACGCACCCAACCCGGTGCCCGCCAAGGCGCTGCTGCGGGTGCTCGGCCTGCCCGTCGGCCAGTGCCGCCTGCCCATGGGCGACGCGCCCGAGGGTCTCGAGGATCGCGCCCGGGCCGTGCTGGCCGGCCTCGGTGAGGAAGCACCGGCGCCGTATGGCTGAAGCCGTCCGGATCACCTTCCTGGGCGGGCTGGGGGAGATCGGCCGCAACTGTGCGGCGGTCGAGCTCGGCGGGCGCATCCTGCTCCTCGACTGCGGTCTCATGTTCCCCGACCTGGAGATGCCCGGGGTCGACCTCGTCCTCCCCGACTTCACGTGGCTGCGCCAGAACGGCGACCGGGTGGAAGGGTGCGTGGTGACCCATGGCCACGAGGACCACGCCGGCGGCCTGTCCTTCCTGCTGCGGGAGCTGTCCTTCCCGATCTACGGCTCGGCGCTCACGCTCGGGCTGGCCCGCAACCGCCTGGAGGAGGCGGGGGTGCTCGCCAACACCGAGCTGATCACCGTCCACGACGGCGAGCGCCGCATGATCGGCCCCTTCGACGTGGAGTTCATCCCGGTCACCCACTCGGTGCCCCACGGCTTCGCCACCGCCTTCCACACGCCTCAGGGCGTGATCCTGCATTCGGGCGACTTCAAGCTCGACCTCACGCCCGTCGACGGGCGCCTCACCGACCTGGCCCGTATCGGCGCCATCGCCTCCGACACCGGCATCCGCCTGCTCCTGTCCGACTCCACCAATGCCGAGGAGCCCGGCTTCACGGCCAGCGAGTCGTCGGTCGGCGAGACCCTCCGGGACCTGTTCCGCGACAACTCCGACAAGCGCGTGATCGTGACGTGCTTCGCCAGCCACATCCACCGGGTGCAGCAGGTGGCCGAGGTGGCCATCGCCAGCGGGCGCACCATCGCCACGCTCGGGCGTTCGATGGCCAAGAACGTGGCGCTGGCTCGCGACATGGGTCTGCTGCGGATCTCCGACCAGTCGATCGTCGACATCGACAAGATCGGTAACCTCGACCCTCGGCGCGTCTGCGTCATCTCCACCGGTTCGCAGGGCGAGCCGATGTCTGCGCTGGCCCTCATGGCGGCGGGCGAGAACAAGCGCCTCCAGGTGGGCGAGGGCGATCTGGTGATCCTCAGCAGCCACGCCATCCCCGGGAACGAGATGAACGTGGGGAAGGTGATCGACGGCCTGCACCGGCGCGGCGCCGAGGTGGTCCACTCGGGCATCGCCGACGTGCACGTGAGCGGCCACGCCATGCAGGGCGAGCTCTCGACCCTGCTGGCCATCGCCCGGCCCGAGCACTTCATCCCCGTGCACGGCGAGTACCGCCACCTCACGCACCACAGCCGCCTGGCCATGAGGATGGGTGTGGCCACCGACAAGGTGCTGCTGGCGGAGGACGGCGACGTGGTCGAGCTGAGCGACGCCGGCCTCGACTTCGCCGGGGAGGTTCCCGCCGGGTACCTCTACGTCGACGGCATCGTGGGCGACGTGGGCCATGGCGTGCTGCGGGACCGCCGCGTGCTGTCCGAGGAGGGCGTTGTGCTGGTCGTCGTGACGGTGGACTCCCGCTCCGGCGAGGTGCTCACGGGCCCGGAGATCATCACGCGGGGCTGGGTGTTCGAGCGCGAGGCCGAGGGGCTGATCGAGGAGGCCCGCAAGGTGGTGCTGGCCCGCCTGGAGGAGGTTGCCCTGGCCGAGGGTGGCACGGACTTCGAGGTGATGAAGCGCCACGTCCGCTCGGCGCTGGCCAAGTTCGTGCAGGAGCGGACCCGCCGCCGGCCCATGATCGTGCCGGTGGTGATGGAGGTCTAGCTTCTCCTCCTGATGATCGAGCTGGCCACCGCCGCCGTGGTCCTGGTGGCAGGTGTCGGTGGCGCCGGCGTGGCCCTCGCATGGTTGAACGACCGTCGCCTGGCTGCCAGCAAGCGACGGAGGCCGAAGCTCGACCCCAAGGCCATACTCGAGACCCGGTTCGCCAAGGGTGAGATCGACGAGGAGGAGTACAACCGGCGGATGCGCCGCTTGCTCTACGGCCCGCCGCTGGAGCTGGAGTAGGGCGCGCGCCGGGCGGGCTCGGCTGGCAGGTCGTCCCCTGGGGCGGGTGGTGCTCCTGTTACTGTTGTTGCCACTGTGACGACGACCAAGCGTCCTCCGGCCAAGCGCCGTCCTACCGGAGCGCGCCGCCCGGCCGGCAAGGGGAGATCCGCGGCCCGGCGGCCGGCGGCCAGGGGTCCCTCGGCCGCCACGCGGCTGCGGGACGCCCTGGCCCGCTCGCTCGGGCGCCAGGCCGACGACGTGTGGGGCGTGGCCCTGCTGGTGGCCGGTCTGCTTGCCGCGCTGGGCATCTACGCCGACCTGGCCGGGCCGGCCGGCAGCGTGCTCGGCGACGCCACGGGCAGGGTGCTCGGCGTGGCCCGCTTCCTCGTGCCCCTCGCGCTGGCCGGCGTCGGGTTCTCCCTCGTGCGGGGCCGGCCGCGGGCCGAGCCGAGCCGGGCCGTGATCGGCTCGACACTCGCCCTCGTCGCCTGCGCCGGGCTCGGACACCTTCTCGGCGGCGCTCCCCGCGTCGACGCCGAAGGCAGCATGCTGCGCCGGGCGGGCGGGTACCTGGGCGCCGCCGTGGCCGGGCCCCTGCGGGCCCTCGTCTCCCCGTGGGGCGCCGGCCTCGTGCTGGTGAGCGTGGCTGCTGTCGCCCTCCTCGTGCTCACCCGCACGCCCGCCCGGTCGGCCGCCGAGCGGATCGGCGCCGGTGCCTCCGCCGTGGGCCGCGCCGTGCCTCCGGCCGCCCGCTGGGTCCTCACCTTGGGGCGGAGCGCCGAGGTCGACGCCACCGCCGGCCGCCACCCGTCGTCCCGCGCCCCGTCCCCGGAGGACCCCGACGCGGTGGACGAGGGGGGGCCGGACGAGCCACCTCTCGCCGACGGCGGCGGCCCCGACGACCATCAGCCCCCGCCCCTGACCGACCTCGGCGTCCATGTGCCGCACGAGCCCGCCGCCAAGGCCGACCAGCTGGCCATCGACCTGGGCCCGGCCGCCGCCGCCACCCACTGGCGGCTGCCGCCGCTCGCCCTGTTGAAGCGGGCCAAGAACCAGGAGATCGACCACCGTGTGCTCGACGCCCGCGGCCGCGTGCTCGAGGAGTCGTTGGCGGCGCACGGCGTGGAGACCCGCCTGGTGGGCAAGACGGTCGGTCCCACGGTCACCCGCTACGAGCTGGAGCTCGGTCCTGGCGTCAAGGTGGCGCGGGTCACCAGCCTCCAGAAGGACATCGCCTACGCCATGGCGGCGCCGGACATCCGCCTGCTGGCGCCCATCCCCGGGCGCTCGGCCATCGGCGTCGAGGTGCCCAACGTCACCCGCCAACTCGTCTCCCTGGGCGACGTACTCGGATCGCCCGAGACGCGCTCGTCCCGCCACCCGATGGAGGTCGCCATCGGGCGTGACATCGCCGGTCGCGCCGTGATGGAGAGCCTGGCCTCCATGCCCCACATCCTCATCGCCGGGGCGACGGGCGCAGGAAAGTCGAGCTGCCTCAACTCCATTCTCACGTCGATCCTGCTACGGGCCACCCCCGACCAGGTGCGCATGATCCTGGTCGACCCGAAGCGGGTCGAGCTCGGCCAGTACAACGGTCTGCCCCATCTGCTGACGCCCGTGGTCGTGAACCCCCGCAAGGCGGCCAACGCGCTGGCCTGGGCGGTCACCGAGATGGAGCGGCGCACCGACCTGCTGGCCGAGGTCGGAGTCCGCGACATCAACGGCTACAACGCCGCCTACGACCGGGGCGAGCTCACCAAGGAGCAGGCGCCCGGCATCCCCGCCGCCGTCGAGCACCACCGGCTGCCCTACGTGCTCGTGGTCGTCGACGAGCTCAACGACCTCATGATGGTGGCGGCCCGCGACGTCGAGGAGTCGATCTGCCGCATCGCCCAGATGGGCCGCGCGTTCGGCATCCACCTGGTGATCGCCACCCAGCGCCCGTCGGTCGACGTCATCACCGGCGTCATCAAGGCCAACGTCCCGTCGCGCCTGGCCTTCGCCGTGTCCTCGTTGGCGGACAGCCGCGTCATCCTCGACCAGCCCGGCGCCGAGCGCCTGGTGGGCAAGGGCGACATGCTGCTGCTCACCGCCTCGTCCAACGTGGCCCGGCGCATCCAGGGCCCGTGGGTGGGGGAGGACGAGGTCCGCGCCGTGGTCGGCCACTGGCTGCGCCAGTCGAAGCCGCGCTACGTCGAGGGCGTGGAGGGCGACACCGCCGGCGCCGGCGGGGCCAACGCCGGTGCGGGCCCGGGGGCACGGCCGGACGAGGACGACGACGAGGGCATGATCGCCGCCGCCATGGAGCTCATCGTGCGCTCTCAGCTGGGCTCCACGTCGATGCTCCAGCGCAAGCTGCGCGTGGGCTTCGCCCGCGCCGGGCGCATCATGGACCTGCTCGAGCAGCGCGGCGTGGTCGGCCCGTCCGAGGGTTCCAAGCCGCGCGCCGTGCTGATGACGGTGGACGAGCTCGAGCCCCGGGAGGGAAGCGCGGCGTCGGCCTGACGCCCACCCCTACCAGGTCGGGGCGCCGTGCCCCTCGTCAGCCCGGAAGCCCGGGAACCTGGACAGCGGGCGGGAACGACACCGATCCCACGATCGCCTTGAACTCGTCGGGAAGGGTGCCGAGGTCGAGGAAGCGCTCGCCGGCGGCGGTGGACACCGGGCTGCCGAGCTGGCTCTCGTCGATCGTGAGCTCGACCGCGAAGAAGCGCTCGAACGTCGACTGCTTTCCCCCTATGGAGAACGTGCTGCCGACGGGGGCGTGCACCTCGAACCCGGAGTTGGCGAAGAACTGCTTGGTCCGGGCGACCTGGGCCACGGCCACCGGGACCTTCACCTCCCGGGTCGCCTCCCCGGGAGCGGGCGCGATGTGGATGCCCTCCGGGATGTCGATGTTCGGCGTCTCGGGCGCGACCGCCTCCTCACCGGGGGCTCGCTCCTCGACGGGGCGCAGCTGCACGACGGCGGACAGCCAACGGTCGGTGTTGCGATCCAGGTCGGACACGACCCCGATCCTAGTGGCGCCCGGCCGTTCCGGGACTGCGAGGCGTGCGCCCCGCGGAGGGTCAGGCGACCGTGACCTCGATGATCTCGCCCGTGTGCCGCTTGCCGTCGCCTCCCTCCTCGTCGTCCTCGTGCGCGCACCCGATCAGGTAGTCCCCGGGCTCGAGATCGGTTGTCACGACGATGGACTTGCCCGACACGACGTCGAACGTCGTGGCGGCGAGGATCCCCGGGGCGGTGTCGGCGTATCCCTTGGGAGGCGCCGTGTCGCTCTCGAACAGGTTGCTGAAGAACCCGTCGATGTCGTCGTAGGTGGTCGTCTTGCTGGCCTTCTTGGCCACGAACAGCTCGTGCGGCCCCTTCCCCGACGACGTCATGCGGATCTTGTTCTCACCGGCCTTGAGCGTCTTCGGGCCGTCGATCGACCCGTCGTCGATGGTGTACTCGGCGTCGGCCTGGACCTCTGTGGCCTCCACCGCACCGGGGGCGACGTCGAACGTGCCGAGCATGCCCTTGGCCAGGTGGGGGATCGAGGTGGCTTCGCCCGCCGTCGGGATGAAGCACATCACCGCGTAGGACCCGGCGACGAGGAAGTCCGTAGTCAGCTCCTCGGACTGCCCCGGGCTGAGGATGGAGCCGGGGGAGTCGAGGCGGCGGGCGACCACCGCATCGAAGGCGGCGTCGTCCCCGGACTGCAGGGCCGTCTGCACGTCGGTCAACGTCTTTCCCTCCTTGAGGAGCGCGAACGCGGCCATGTGCACCTCCGTGCCGGAGTTCTTGATGGTCACGGTGCTGGTGCCCGCCTGCAGGTCACCGGCGATCCCGTACTTGTACTCCGTCATGTCGATGGCGACGGCGTTCACCTCGGCGTCCTCTTCGCCGCTGCCGCTCTCCGGGACGGTCGTGGTGGTGCGGCTCGACGCCGCGTCCTCGTCGTCGTCGCTGCAAGCGCTGAGACCGACCCCGAGGAGCAGGACGGCCAGCATGAGAACGGCGCGACGGTTCCGGACGTGGGGCATCTGGCCTCCTTGAGGGGGTAAGGGGAATCTATCCAGGCCCGGCGGGTGGCGAACCCGCTTGGATGTCTGCGCAGCGAGCGCCGTGGCTCACCGCCCGTCTTCGGCTCGTCGGCGCGCCCGTCGTGCCCGCCCTCCCCATGCCACCAGGCCGGTTAGGACGGCGGCGAAGAGGGCCAGGCCCGCCGGGCTGCCACCCTCGCCGGCGCCGTGGGCCGAGGTCCGGCGCGCCGCCGATCCTGAGGGCGCCGCCCCCCCGCCGCCGGCCGGCGCCGGCGCATCGGCCCGGTCCGATCCCGGCGGCGCGGTGGTGTCCGACGTCGACGGAGCCGCAGTGACGGGAGCGGCGGGGCCGGTGGTCGTCGCAACCGCCCCCTGCCGGGTCGTGGCCGTCGTCGCCGAGGAGGCGACCGACGTCGCCGTGGCCGGCGCTCCGGCAGCCGTCGTGGCGACGGCAGGTGGCGCGGGCGCCGGTGCGGTGGTCTCCGGCGCCGCCGCGGACTCGCCGCACACCTGCTCCACCGTCCGGAACGGAGGCGCACCGCCCAGCGCCCACCGCCAGCCCTCGACGTCCCCGTCGTAAACGGTGGTGCTCGACGCGCCGACCGGCGATACCCGGAGGCTCGTGGCGCCGGCGGGCGCCCGGCTGTAGCTCCAGAATCGGCCTTCGGGGTTGCAGGTCAGGCAGGAGTCGCCGGCCGGGCACCCGACGCCGCACAGGGCGCACACGGCGGCACCCTTGCCCGAGAACGCTTGGACCACCGGGTCCACCTGGGCTCGGGCGAGGGCGTCGATCCCGCTGAGCGACTCCTCCTGGAACCGGACGCAGACCGACTTCACCTCCGTCCCGGTGTCGATGATGACGGCGGCCCGGTGCTGGGCGACTCCCGCCGTCGCCGCAGCCGCAGGGGCCGGGGCGCCGGGCGGGGGGCCGCTCCAGGCGACGACGAGCCACACCGCGACCGCCGCGGCCAGCCGCCGCCTGGCAGCCGGGCCCGTCAGAGTCGGGAACGCCCAGCGGCGGGGCCGAGAGCGAGCGGTGTCGCGCTGGTCTTCGTGCCGGCGCCCGGCGGCGCCATCAGCAGGAACCCGGCTGCGCTCGGACATGGCGACGGACCCGGACGGGCTAGCCGGAGATCCCGACGATGGGCGCGTTGAGCGGCAGCCGCTCGGACGGGGCCGACGAGCCGGCGCCCTGGGAGACTGCTCGCCCCTCGGCGTCGGCGTAGACGTAGCCGTCGGCCCGCCGGCCGGCCCGGATGCCCACGACGCTCGTGAGGGCGCCGGTCGGGGCGGACGACCCGAGGAAGCGGGCGTCGCCGAAGGCGAACACTCCGCCGTCGGCGGCGACGAGCCAGTAGCCGCGGCCGGAGGGTGTCGGACCGATCCCCGTCACCGGCTTGTTCAACGTCAGGGCGCCGGTGGACCCGAGGTAGCGGGCGTCGCCGAAGGCGAACACGCCCCCGTCGCGCGCCACCAGCCAGTACCCCCCGCCGGACGGCGTGGCCGCCATCCCGACGATGGGTTGATTCAGCGGGAGGCCGCCGGTGGACCCGGCGAAGTGGGCGTCGCCGAACGCGAACACGCCGCCGTCCGACGCCACCAGCCAGTACCCCTGGCCCCCTGGCGTCGTGGCCATCCAGACCATCGGACGGTTGACCCGCACGCCGCCCATCGAGCCGAAGTACGGGGCGCGCACGGCGAACACGCCGCCGTCGGCCGCCACCAGGCGGTAGCCGTCGTCCGGGCAGTAGGCCGGGCGCCTCGACACGGGGAGCCAGCGACGGCCCGCGGCCTGAACGGCCTGCGACGTGGCGAAGGTGTTGACGCCGAAGGCGTCGTTGGGACCGGCCACGTGGCCGTCGGCGGCCTGGCGGGCGGCGAGAACGCCGCCCGCACCCGGCCAGCACGTGTCCACCTTCTCGCCCACCGCGGTCAGCCCGAGGACGGCCACGGCGGTGGCGTTGGGATCCTCGGCGTCGAAGGCCGGCCACCCTCCGGTCGCCAGCTGGTTGGAGGCGAGGAAGGCCACGGCCCGGCGCACGGCGCTGGTGTGGGGGTCGACTCCGGCGGCCGCGAGGGCTTGCAGCGCCAGCCCGGTCGTGTCGACATCGATCTCGCCGCCCGTCGCATCTCCCGAGAAGCTCCATCCGCCGTTGGCCTGCTGGGCGGCGAGGATCAGGCTCTGGGTGGCGGGTGGCACCGAGCGGCCGATCAGGGGATGGGCGATGGCGGCGTAGAGGGTGGCGTTGAGGGTGCCGGGCGGTCCGAACGACCCGTTGACGTTGCGGCCGGCATCCATCCTGGCGACGAGGTCGGTCGCCGCGTCGCCCTGCGGATCGAAGGTGGCGGGCGGGAGGCCGAGCGGCGCGGCGACGAGGACGATGAGCTTGGCCGCCTGCCCGGCCGAGGTGGTGGTCTCGGCGAGGTCGTCGACGTAGTCGAGCGGGGAGCGGCCGTCGTGGACGGCGGCGGCGACGGCGGCACGGCCCGAGGCCGTGTTCCATGACGACGTGGCCTGGGCCGCCTCGGCGAGGGCCAGGACGGCGTCGGGGGTCTCGAAGCCGGGGAAGCCGGCGGTCTCGAACCCGCCGTCGGGTTGCTGGTTCGCCCGCAGGAAGGCGGCCGCCCGGGCGAGATCGAGAGACGCCGTCGCCGCCCCGGCGGGCCGGATGGCGGGCACCGGGAGCGAGGCGGGCGCGAAGAGGGCGAGCGCGAGCGCGCCGAGGACGATGCCGATGACGGCGGAAGGACGGCGGGACATGGGTGTTGCCTCCGTTGAGCCCCGTTCCACGAGGGCCTGGCCGATGCACGGACGCCGTTGGATCCGGCGTGCAGGGGCGGGCATCCTGGCTCCCGGCCCGGGGACCGGTCACAGTTGCGGGTCAGCGTCGGTCTCTCACCGACTTCCCCCGTCCCCCTCCGAGGAGGGGGACCACCACCGGCATCCGGACCGGCGGCGACCTCTGCCGGGCCGCACACTAGGCGCCGGCCCGGAGCCCGTCCATACGAACCGGCGCCGGCTTCCGGGGCCGTCCCGACCGGCGGTGACCCGGAAATGGCGAGGTGTGCGAACGTGCAGCGTGCGCCGCACGACCGAGCCGACCGTGCACGCCGTGGCGTGGCTGGTGTGGGCGCTGTCGGCGGCGGCCTGCGTCGAGCTGGCCCCCAGCCCCGTCTACGTCGCCGTCGTCATCGCGGTGGCGTTCGTCGTCGTGTCCGCCCACGGGGTGGAGACACCGCTGGCGCGCGCCTTCCCGTTGCTCCTCGCCGTGGGGGTCGTCTTCGCCGTCGTCCGGGTGCTGCTCACTGCGGCCACGGCGCACGGGATGGGCCAGGCGTGGTTCACGACGCCCCACGTCACGTTGCCCCGGCTGCTCGGGGGATTCCAGGTGGGCGGCGCCGTCGAGCCGGCCGTGGTGTTCCAGGCGGCGGCCGAGAGCTTCGCCGTCGTCGGCGTCATGGCCGTGTTCGGGGCGTTCAACGCGGTCGTGTCCCATCACGAGCTCGTCCAGGCGGCGCCCCGCGCCTTCTACGAGACCGGGCTGATCCTCACGGTGGCCGTGGCCTTCGTGCCGGCCACCGTCGCCACGGTGGCGAGGGTCCGGGAGGCGGACCGGGCCCGCACGGGTGGCCACGTCGTGCGGCGCGGCCGCCTCGTCCGCCTCGCCGTGCCCATCCTCGAGAGCGCGCTGGAGCGGGCCCTGCTGCTGGCCGAGTCGATGGACGCCCGGGGCTTCGCCGGCGCGCCGCCGTCTGCCGCCGACCGGGCGGCGGCGTGGTGCGCGCTGGGCGGCCTGGCGGGGATCGGTGGCGCCTTCGTGGCGTTGGTGGCCAGGTCCCGGGTCCCGGCGGCGGTGCTGGCGTCGCTCGGCATGGCGGGGGTGACGGCGGCCGTCGTGGTGTCCTCCCGTCAGGTCCGCAGGGTCTCGTACCGCCCGCGGCGGATGACCCGACGGGACTGGGCGCTGGCGGGTGCATCGCTCGCCGCGCCGGCCGGCCTCGCCGTCCTGGCGCTGGCCGGCGACACCACCCTCACGTGGACCGCCAGCCCGCTGCGCGCTCCGGGCTTCGGCGCCCTGGCCGCACTGGCGCTGCTGGCCCTCACCGGGCCTGTGTGGCGGCTGCCGCGCGAGGGGGCGGCTGCGGGCGCCGATGTGGCCGCAGCATGAGCACGGCGCAACCGGCGATCGACTACCGCGGCGTCGGGTTCGCCTACCCAGGCGGCGAGCCGGTGCTGAGCGGCGTCGACCTGGCCGTGACCGCCGGCGAGGTGCTCCTGGTCGCCGGCCCGTCCGGTTCCGGCAAGAGCACCCTGCTGCGCTGCGCCAACGGGCTCGTGCCCCACGCCAGCGGGGGTCGCTTCCGCGGCGAGGTCGTGGCCCTCGGCCGGTCCACCCGGTCACATCCGCCCCGCAAGCTGGCCGACGTCGTCGGGTTCGTGCACCAGGACCCCGAGGCCCACTTCGTCGTCGATCGGGTGGAGGGCGACATCGCCTTCGTGCTCGAGAACCTGTCGATGGACCCCGTGGCGATGCGCCGGCGCGTCGAGGAGGTGCTCGACGCTCTCGCCATCGCCCACCTCCGGGACCGGTCGCCGGGCACGCTCTCCGGGGGTGAGCAACAGCGTGTGGCCATCGCCGGCGCCCTGGCCGCGGGCCCGTCGGCCCTCGTGCTCGACGAGCCGACCTCCCAGCTGGACCCGCAGGGGGCGGAGGACGTGCTGGCCGCGCTGGCCCGCCTCAATGCCGATCTGGGCACCACGGTGGTCATTGCCGAGCACCGGCTCGAGCGAGCCGCCCCGCTGGCGGACCGGGCTCTGCTCCTGGCACCGGCCGGCGACGGCCACCCCGGGCGTGCCGCCGCCCGTCTCGGTCCCGTGGGCGGCGTCCTGGCCGGGTACGCCGGGGCGCCCGCCGTCACGCGGCTCGGGCGGCTGCTGGGATGGGACCCGCCGCCCCTGACGGTGCGCGACGCACGGAGGCTCGCCGCGTCGTCGGCGCCGCTGCGTGCGCTCACGGCGGGAAGCGCCCTCGGCGGTGCGGTTGGGCCGGCACACCGGGCGCCGGCGCCCGGTGCGGTGCTGCTCGCCGCCCGGGGCGTCCGGGCGTCGCTCGGCGGGCGCCAGGTGCTGCACGGCGTCGACGTCGACGTGCACGCCGGCGAGGTCGTCGCCCTGCTCGGGCGCAACGGCTCGGGGAAGACCACGCTGCTGCGAACCCTGGCCGGTCTGCTCCGTCCCGATGCGGGCGCCGTCCGCTGCGCCGGCCGCGCCGCCTACGTGCCGCAGGACCCGAACTCGCTCCTCCTCGGCCCGACGGTCCGCGCCGATGTCGCCGCCACGCCCCGGCTGCTGAAGCGGCCCGCCGACTCGGTCGACCACTGGCTGGACGCCCTCGGTCTCACGGCACTCGCCAAGCGCCATCCCCGCCAGCTGTCGGCGGGGGAGCGCCAGCGGGTGGCCGTCGCCGCGGTGGCGGCCGGCTGCCCCGACGTCCTCCTCCTGGACGAGCCGACGCGCGGGATGGACGCCCCCTCCCGTGCCGCCCTCGAGCGGGCATTGGCGGCGGTGGCGGACTCGGGCGCGGCGGCCGTCCTGGCCACCCACGACGTCGAGCTGGCGGCCCGGTGCGCCACGCGCGTCGTTGTGCTCGGCGACGGTGACGTCGTGGCCGACGGACCGAGCCGTTCGGTGCTCGCCGGATCGTTGTTCGCGCCCCAGGTGCTGCGGGTGGCGGCCCCGTTCGTGACCGTCGAGGAGGTCGCCGCCGCCCTCCGGACCCTCCAGCGGTGAAGGATCGCCCCCGGCGCGAACGCGGCCGGCTGGTCGCCGTCTACGGCCTCGTCGTTCTGGTCGGCGCAGGCGCCTTCCTGTACCCCTTCTGGCTCCCGCGAGACGCCATCCCCGCCAACGCCCACGCCGGCGACGCGCCGCTGGTGGCGGCCGTGATCGGCGTGCTGGTCGTGGTCGCAGTCACCCTGGAGCTGCGGCGCGGCACGATGAACGGCGCCGCTGTCGCCGTGCTCGGTGTCCTCAGCGCAACGGCCGGGCTGCTCCGGCTGGTGGACCTGCCGGGCGGCGGGAGCGGGATCTTCTTCCTCGTGGTACTCGCCGGCGCCGCTCTCGGGCCTCGCTTCGGGATGCTGCTCGGACTGTGCGCCATGGCGACGTCGGCCCTCATCACCGGGGGGATCGGCCCGTGGCTTCCGTTCCAGATGCTCGCACTCGGGTGGATGGGGGGCAGCGCCGGCCTGGCCGGCCGTGCGACCCGCCACCTGCCGCCGCGTGCCGAGGTGGCCGTGCTCGGGGCGTTCGGCTGGGCCTGGGGTTTCGCCTTCGGCGCCATCATGAACCTGTGGTTCTGGCCCTTCGCGGTCGGCGACGGGCCGCTGTCATGGGAGCCGGGTCTGTCGTTCGGGGCCACCCTGTCGAGGTACTGGACCTTCTACGTGGCGACCTCGCTGGCCTGGGACGCGGCTGCCTCTGCGACGAACGCCGTGGTCATCGTCGTGGCGGGCCGGCAGCTGCTGGCGTCGCTCCGGCGGGTGGCGGGCCGGCTCGATCCGATCGTCGAGCTGCTCGACGACGGGCCACTCGAGGCCGGACGCGCCGGAGGCGCCCTCTCCATCGAGGGCGCCTCCGCAGGCTGACGTCGAGGTCCGGTATGCGACTCTAGGCCGCTCGCACCGAGGGGCGGTGCGTGTGGCGCACGGCCGGCTCCTCGCCCTCGGACGAGCCGAGCCAGTGGAAGGCCGCTCGCCACACGCTGGTCGCACCGGCGACGGTTGCGCCGGTGAGGAAGGTGCCCATCCAGTCCTCCCGGAGGGCGACGCCCCAGCCATCGAACAGTGAGAAGTCGATGGCGAAGGCGCCGATCACGGCAATGCCGAGGGTCAGCAGGCCGTGCAGCTTGGCGATGGCGGGCGCAAGGTCCTCGAACGCGTCGACGATCTTGAACAGGGCCAGTCCCAGGAGCAGGATCACGGCGAAGGTGTACATGGCTGTTGTTTCCTCCTGACGGGAGGTCGTGGGTTCCCGTCGCATCTATGACCGTCGGGAAGGCCGCGTGGTAACAGGATTACCGTGACGCCGTGCTTGCCCGGGCGCCCGCCTCTTCCGCCAATCTGGGCCCGGGCTTCGACACGCTGGCCCTGGCCGTGTCGCTCTACGTGGAGGTGGAGGTCGTCGCCGCGGATCGGCTGGCGCTGCATGCCGAGGGCGAGGGGAGCGACTATCCCGCCGATGCATCGCACCTCGCCGCCCGGGTCGCCAGCGGGATCGTGGGGCACGATCGCCTCGACATCACGGTGCGATCGTCGATACCGGTCGGCCGGGGACTGGGATCGTCGGCCGCGTTGGCGGCGGCGGCCGCCGCCGCCGCGGGCGCCCGCGATCCGCTGGCGGTTGCGACCGCAGTCGACGGCCATCCCGACAACGCCGCCGCCTCGGTGCTCGGCGGCCTCGTCACCGCCACCACGGTGGACGGCGCGCCCGTCGCCCGGCGGCTGCCGCTCGACCCCGGCCTCGCGTTCGTCGTGCTCGTCCCGGAGCGCACGCTGCCCACCGAGGAGGCACGCGCCGCCCTCCCGGCGACGGTGCCCCACCACGACGCCGCGTTCAATCTCGGGCGCCTCGGCCTGCTCATCGCCGGCCTGGCCGACCAACGCCTCCTCCTGCGGGCGTCCACCGAGGACCGCCTGCACCAAGGTCAGCGGAGCGGGTTGTTCCCGGAGGCGCCCGAACTCCTGGCGCGCCTGCTCGACGTGGGCGCGCTGGCCTCGTGCTGGTCCGGCGCCGGCCCGAGCCTCCTCGCCCTGTGCGCGGCGGATGCCGGCTCGGCCGTGCGGGCGGCGGGCGAGGAGCTTCTCGCCGAGGCCGGTGTCAGGGGGACGGCGCTCCTCCTCGGGCCCGACGTCGACGGTCTCGTGGTCGGCGGGTAGCCGGATACACCGAGCGGCTCGGCTAGCGTCTCGGAATGGCCAGTTACGAGGGTTACTGCGTGAAGTGCCGCGAGAAGCGGGAGTTCGACGGTCAGGTCGTGGAGATGGCGAACGGCCGGCGGGCCGCCCAGGGCACCTGTCCCGTCTGCGGCACCAAGATGAATCGCATGCTGGGCAAGGACGCCTGACGGCCCTGCGGGCGCAGACGCGGCGGTAGCCTCGGGCGTGCCGAGCCAGTCGTCCCGAAGCCTCGAAGCTGTCCCGAACCCCAGCGTGGGGCGGGACTACGAGGTTCGCTGCCGGACCCCGGAGTTCACCTGCGTCTGCCCGCGCACCGGCCAACCCGACTTCGCCACGGTCACCATCACCTACGTGCCGGGGGACTCCATCGTCGAGCTCAAGTCGCTCAAGCTGTACCTGTGGAGCTTTCGCGACGAGGGCGCCTTCCACGAGGACGTCACCAACCGCATCCTCGACGACCTCGTCGCCGCCATCGCCCCCCGCCGGATGACCGTGCACACCGACTGGCTCGTACGAGGCGGGATCTCCACCACGGTGGAGGCGTCGCACCCCTGACCTCGCCGGCACGCCCGCTCGATCTGCCGGCGACGGCGGCGGCTATCCGGACGGGTGCGGCCGAGGGCCTCCACCTGGGGGCCCAGGTGGCCGTGTCGTTTCGGGACCGTGCCGCCGCGTTCGTCGACGGGCTGGCCGCGCCGGGTCGCCCGATGCGGGATGACACGCTGCTCCCCTGGTTCTCGGCCACCAAGGTGGTGACGGCCGTCGCCGTGCTCCAGCAGTGGGAGCGCGGCAACCTCGCACCCGACGATCCGGTGGCCGTCCACGTCCCGGAGTTCGCGGCGGCCGGCAAGGACGGGGTGACCATCCGCCACCTGCTCACCCACACGGCAGGGCTGGCGGCGGGGGCGGGTTCTGGGCTCGGGTGGGACGAGCTGCTCGCCGCCGCGTGCTCCTCGTCGCTCGTGGCCGGGTGGCAGCCGGGCCGGCGGGCGGCGTACTCGCCGCGGCTCGGGTTCCACGTGCTCGGCGAGGTGGTGCGCCGGGTCGATGGTCGTGCATTCGACGCCTATGTCAGCGAGGAGGTGCTCGAGCCGCTGGGGATGGCCGACTCGTGGCTGGCGATGACGCCGTCCCGCTGGACGGCGTACGGCGAGCGCATGGGTGTCATACACGACACCGCAGGCGGGGCGGTGCGCCCCATCGACACCCTGGCCCGGCCGGAGGCCTTCGCCGTCCCCTTCCCGAGCAGCAGCGGCGTCGGGCCGGCGGGTGACCTGCTCCGGTTGTTCTCCGCCCTGCTGGGCACGGGGACGCTCGACGGCGTGCGGATGCTGTCGGCGCAGACGGTGGACGCCATGTGCGCGCGGCACCGGGCCGGACTGGAGGACGAGACGTTCGGCGCTGTCGTCGACTGGGGCCTCGGCGTCATGGTGAACTCCTGGCAGTACGAGCGCCGCCCGGCGCCGTACGGCTACGGCGACGTCGCGTCATTGCGCACGTTCGGCCACGGTGGCAGCCAGTCGTCGGTCGGCTTCGCCGACCCCGACGCCGGCTTGGCCGCCGTCGTGATCTTCAACGGGATGGCGGGAGAGGCCCGGCATCACCGGCGCACACAGCCCGTGCTGAACGCCCTGTACGAGGACCTCGGGCTCACCGGACGTACCCCTTCCGGGGGTTGACAGGATTTGAACAGCGTATAAGATTACCGATCATGGTGCAGGAAACGGCGGAGCCGCCCGACTGGCGGGAGTCCCGACGGCGCTCGGCGCAGTCGGTCATCGTGCAGGCGGCCTGGTCCGTCGTGCACGAGGACGGCCTGGCTGCGCTTTCCCTGCGCGACCTCGCCCGGCGGGCGGGCATCACGACCCCGACGGTGTACGCGTACTTCGCCTCCAAGAACGACATCTACGACGCCATGTTCTGCGAGGCGGCCGAGCAGTTCGAGCTGTCCGCCACGGCACCCTACGACGTCGACGACCCGCGACAGGTCCTGGTGGCCAGCGTCCACCGCTTCGTCGACTTCTGCACGAGCGACCTGGCTCGGTACCAACTGCTGTTCCAGCGGGCGATCCCCGGGTTCGAACCATCGGCTGCGTCCTACGCTCCCGCCGTCCGGACCCTGGCCCGGGTCCAGGACCAACTCGCCGCCATTGGCATCGCCGACGGGAAGTACGTCGACATGTGGACGGCGTGGACCACCGGGCTGGTCGACCAGCAGATCGCCAACGACCCGGGCGGTGACCGTTGGATCCGGCTGATCGAGGACTTCGTCGCCATGTTCCTGGCGCATTGCTCGCCGGCCGGGCCTCGTGCACCGGACCCGGCCCCACGACGAACCCGCCCGCGACGAACCTCGCCATGACGACGAGGAACTTCCGCCTCGCGCCTTCCCCGGCGACTCCGCCGGCCATCGCCCTCTCGCCATCCACACCGACAAGGAGAAGAACATGTCGAGCGTCACGCGTCCCCGGACGCACCACATCGCCCTCACCGTCACCGACATCGACGCCAGTGTCGACTGGTACCAGGCCATCTTCGGCGTCAACTTCAAGATGGACGTCCCCCACCAGGGCGGCGTCGGGAAGCTCCTGATGGACGACAGCGGCGAGCTCGTGATCGTGCTCCACCGCCACGACGGCAACGAGGGGGCCCTGTTCGACGAGACGGCCACGGGGCTCGACCACGTCGGCTTCTTCGTGCCGGGCAGGGCCGATCTCCAGGCGTGGCAGGAACACCTCGAGCGCGGCGGTGTCACCCGTAGCGAGACGGCGGCCAAGCCTTCGACGCAGTCGCCGATCGCCGACGAGGCCTACGGGTCGGTGCTGGTGTTCCGCGACCCCGACAACATCCAGCTGGAGATCTTCAGTCCGCCCGGGGCTTGAGCATCGGCGTTCAGGAGCGCAACCGGTACACGACGAAGAAGGCGCTGAACCCCATCAAGAGCAGGCCGAACGCCCGGCGGAGGCGATCGGCGGCGACATGGGCGACGGTGACCGAGCCGGTGAACGCGCCGGGGACGGCGCCCGCCGCAAACGGCAGGGAGACGGACCAGTCGATGTGGCCCAGCAGCCAGTGGCTGACGAGGGTGGGGACGGAGAGGGCGGCGATCACGACGAGGCTCGTGCCCGCCGACTCTGGCATGGTGAGACCCAGGACGAGGACGAACAGCGGCACGAGCAGGAAGCCGCCGCCGTTGGCCAGCAGCCCGGTGAACAGGCCGATGGCGGCAGCTGCCGGCACGACGACCGCGGCGCGCCGGCGGGCGCGCCCGGCCAGGCGCTTGTCGGAGGGGATCGGCAGCACGATGCGGAACCCGACGACGGCGAGCATGAGGCCCGAAGCCACCAGGAGGGCCTTCCCGCCGACCTCTCTCGACAAGAGGGCTCCGGCGACGGTTGCCGGCGCGCCGCCCGTGATGGACCACCGGGCGATGCGCCAGTCGACCTGACCGCGGCGAACGAAGTGGTAGGCGCCGGCCGCGGCAGCAGGGATCGCCGCCGGCAGTGGCGCAGCCACGGCGACGAGACCGGGGACGCCGAGGAGCCCGAGCACAGGGGTGGCGAAGCTCGAGCCCCCCACGCCGAACACGCCGAAGAGGAAGCCGACGGCGGCGCCGGCACCGGTGAGCGACAGCCACGGGGGCATCGGGCCAGTCTGGCCGGGATCTCCCGGTGTCAGACTTCCGGCTGTGGCCTCCCCGCTCGAGCGTGCCCGCGCCGCCTACGCACGCCAGGCCTGGGGAGACGCGTTCGCCGCCTTCGATGCCATCGGCGAGGACACCTCCGCTGGCCCGGCGGACCACGAGGCGCGGGCGGTGTGCGCCTACCTGCTCGGCAAGGACGGCGAGTGCGCGCGCTCCTGGGAGGCGGCGCACCGGTCGGCCCTTGAGGCGGGCGCCACGGCCGAGGCGGCGCGGTACGGGTTCTGGCTGGCGCTGTGCCTCATGCTGGAGGGCCGCATGGCACAGGCGGGCGGGTGGCTGACCCGCACCGAGCGGCTGGTCGGCGACGGGCGGCTCGACTGCGCGGCGTCGGGCTACCTGCTGATCCCCGCGTTGCTGGCCGCGCTCGACCAGGGCGACGCCAAAGGCGCTCGGGACCTGGCGGTCCGGGCCACCGGGCTCGGCGTCCGGTTCGGCGACGCCGACCTGCGAGCCTTCGCCACCTTGGGCCACGGCCAGGCACTCATCGCCCTGGGTGACATCGTCGGTGGGACGGCGCGTCTCGACGACGTCATGGTGTCCGTGACGGCGGGCGAGGTGGGGCCGATCACCACGGGCATCGTGTACTGCGCAGTCGTCCTCGAGTGCATGAAGGTCTTCGACCTGCAGCGCGCCGCCGAGTGGACCGGGGCCCTGAGCGCATGGTGCGAGGCGCAGCCCGACCTCGTTCCGTATCGCGGCCAGTGCCTGGTGCACCGGTCGCAGCTCGACCAGGCGACGGGAGACTGGCGAGCGGCGATCTCGACGGCGGGCGCCGCGTGCGCCCGCCTCACCGACCCGCCCCACCCGGCCCTCGGCCTCGCGCACTACCAGGAGGCCGAGCTGCACCGGCTGACCGGGGCCCTCGCCGACGCCGAGGCGGGCTACCGCCGAGCCAGCCGTCACGGCTACGAGCCCATGCCCGGCCTGGCCCTGCTGAAGCTGGCCCAGGGCGACGCGATGGCGGCGGCCGCGACGATGCAGCGCGCTCTGGGCGAGGCCGGCGCGTCCCTGCAGCGGACGGCGCTGCTGTTCGCGGCGGTCGAGGTCCTGACTGCTGCGGAGGACCTCTCGGGTGCGCGGGCGGCGGCCGTCGAGCTCGAGCGGATCGCTGCCGCATCGCCGTCTGCCGTCGTCACGGCCATGGCGGCGCAGGCGGCCGGGACGGTCCTGGTCGCCGATGGCGACCCGGCCGCCGCGCTCGTCCGGTTGCGCTCTGCGGCTTCGGCGTGGCAGGCGTTGCACATGCCGTACGACGCGGCAAGGGCGGCGACGCTGGTGGGAGTGGCCTGCGCCGCCCTCGGTGACCACCTCTCCACCGCGCTCGAGCTCGACAACGCGACCGAGTCGTTCAGCGCTCTCGGGGCCGTCCCCGACGTCGAGCGGGTGGCTGCGCTCAGGCATTCGCTGGTCAACGCGACGGCACCGGCGACGGCGACGAGGTCGCCGATCCAGGCGGCGCCGGCGCTGTCGACGCGGGAGCGCGAGGTGCTGGCCCAGGTGGCAGCGGGTCGGACCAACCGTCAGATCGCCGCCGAGCTGTTCATCAGCGAGCACACCGTCGGCCGGCACGTGGAGAACATCTTCACGAAGCTGGGGGTGACGAGCCGCGCCGCGGCCACCGCGTACGCCTACGAGCGCCGCCTGCTCTGACCGGGCAGGAACCGTGCGCGGCGTCGATGGGGCATTCGCCCCATGGACGGCCGGTTCCGAGATGGGGTGTCCGGGCGATGCCCGGGCGAGCGCCGAGCCGTACGTTCAACGTGTCAGCAGAACCCGCTCAGGGACCGACTTCCGGAGGACGAACGATGCTCGTACAGGCGCCCGCCACATCTCTCGACCAGGAGACCGCCGCCGAGCTCAGCGCGGCGTATCCCCGTTGCTTCTCGGACTTCGTCGCCGGCGACGGATTGTTCGCCCCGGACGCGTTCTTCGATCTGCTGCCGCCGATGTGGCGCTTCCAGTTCAAGGGAACGGGCGACATGTTCGCCGCCCAACTCCGTTCCATTGCGGAAGGTCGCGTGGAGATCGAGGTCGTCCGCACCGCTCCGACGTCGTCGGGCTTCGTGACCGAGCACGTCGAGACGCAGCACACGCCACAGGGCGTGATCACGGCTCGGCGGATCCACCTGTGCGAGGTCCGCGACGGCCGGATCTGCGCCGTCACGATCTACTGCAACGGTGGCTGGGACGACGAGCTCCGGGCTCGCCATGCCGCCGAAGCCCCGATGGTCCGCCCGTGAGGCCCGTGAGGCTTGCGCGGCCCGTCAGGTCAGCCGCGGCTGCTTGAGGTCGAGGTACTCGTCGATGGCGGCGGCAGCCGACCATTCGGCGAACATGGCCTGCATCTCGGCCGGCATCTCCGCACCCTCGGCGCTGCGCGCGGCAGCTTCGGACGTGAAGTACACCGCGTCGGTGAACGTCCCGTCGGCGTGGACGGCGGTCACATCGCCGATCACGTCGGGCCGGTGGCTGGCCAGGGCCGACTCGAACTCCGCCATCCGAGGCCGGAGCTCGGCCATCTTCGCCTCGTCGAGGACGTGACCCCGCATGACCTGGACGAAGCCCGCGTCGTTCGAACCGCCCGCCCCCATCACGATGACGTCGGTGCTGTCCTGGAAGGACACGCCGTCGAGCATCTTCTCGGTCTCGGCCCACCACGCGGACTGTTCGGGCCGATCGCTGTTGCGCCGGGCCGCCTCCTCGGAGTCGAACCGGACGAGCCCGATGAGGCGACCGTCCTCGGTGATGCCGCTCGTGCTGCCGAGGTAGCCCTCGGCGCCCGGGCGGATCTCGCTCTCCCAGCGGTCGAGCTGCCGCCACAGCCCTTCGGCGTCGACGACCTTGGCGGTGATGACCTGGATGAACATGTCACCCTCCTCGTGTGGGGCGTGCGATGGTGCGGGGCGCACCGCCGCCAGCCTACGCAACCGAAGCGGCGCAGGCTCCGTCAGAGGTGGGCGGCGGCCGCCTGCTGGACGGCTTCCACGATCGGGTCCCAGTCGGCGCCTGCCGCCCGGGTGACGGTGACGAAGTCGTTCACGCCGAAGATGGCGGCGACGCCTGGCGCCGCGAACACCGCTTCGGCGAAGGAGTTGCCCGAGGCCTCCGCCGCGCTGTTGACGGTGAGGGTGCCCGCCAGGGTGACGTCCAGCTGGAATCGCACGGCGTTGGGGTTGGGGGACGGTGATGGGACGGCGGTGGCCATGGCCGATCGTACCGAGCGCGTCGTCCGCCGCCTGGGAGCGGGCGGCTCGGCGGTAGATTGGCGGATCATGAGCGGGCGCTACTGGGTCGAGACCCTGGGCTGTCCGAAGAACCAGGTCGACTCCGAGAAGCTGGCCGGCACGCTCACCGCAGACGGCATGTCGCAGGCTGCGTCCGCAGAGGACGCCGACGTGGTCGTGGTCAACACGTGCGCGTTCATCGAGGCGGCCCGCCAGGAGTCGGTCGACACCGTGCTCGCCCTGGCCGACGTCAAGGCCGAGGGCGCCCGCCTGGTGGTCGCGGGCTGCATGGCCGAGCGCTATGGGGACGAGCTCGCCGCCGCGCTCCCCGAGGTCGACCTGGTCGCCGGGTTCGGGGTCCCGGTCACCATCGGCACCCGTCGCGACGCGGCCCGACTCGATCTCCTGAACCTGCCTCGCCCACCGGCCGCGGCGCCGTGGGCGTACGTGAAGATCGCCGAGGGCTGCGATCGCACCTGCGGGTTCTGCGCCATCCCGTCGTTCCGGGGCCCGCAGCGGTCCAGGCCGGCCGACGCCATCCTCGGCGAGGTCGACGATCTCGGCGCCGTGGAGATCGTCCTCGTGGCCCAGGACCTGGCGTCGTACGGCAAGGACGTGCCGGGCATGGGTGCCGGCTCGATCGTGTCCCTCGTCGAGGCGGTGGCCGCGCGGGTGCTCCGCACCCGGCTCCTGTACCTGTACCCCTCCGATCTCACCGATGCGCTGGTCGATGCCATCGGCGCCACGGGCGTGCCGTACTTCGACCTCTCGCTCCAGCACGTCTCCAAGCCCCTGCTCCGGCGGATGCGGCGGTGGGGCGACGGCGACCGCTTCCTGCGCCGCATCGCTTCCATCCGTGCGCGGTTCCCCGATGCCGCGTTCCGCACCAACTTCATCGTGGGGTATCCCGGCGAGACCGAAGCCGACCACGACCAGCTGCTGCGCTTCCTCGACGCCGCCCAGGTGGACTGGTGCGGGTTCTTCGCCTACTCGCGCGAGGACGGCACCCACGCAGCGGGCCTCGACGGTGCCGTGCCGCCGTCGCTGGTGCGCGAGCGCCTGGCCGAGGTCGGCGAGCTCCAGGACCGCATCACCGCGGCGCGGCGCCAGTCGCTCATCGGGCACACTCTGGAGGTGCTCGTCGACCGACCGGGGGTGGGACGCAGCCACTGGGAGGCACCCGAGATCGACGGCATCGTCGGCATTCCCGGGGAGCTGGAGACCGGAACCGTCGCCAAGGTTCAGGTCACCGGGGCCGAGGGCCCCGACCTCGAGGCCCGGGCGCTCTAGAGGTTCGGGTGTCCACCGTGCCGTTCGGGCCTTCGGCCCTCGCCACTCCGGCCAACGCCGTCACCGTCGTGCGCTTCCTCGTGACGCCGGTGCTGCTGGCCATGATCCTCGGTGGGGGGGACTCGTGGCCGGCCTTCGCCTTCTGGATCGTGCTGGCCGGCACCGACTGGGTCGACGGGTGGCTGGCCCGCAAGCAGGGCAGCACCCGCTCGGGCGCCTTCCTCGACCCGTTGGCCGACAAGTTCCTCGTGCTCGGAGCCATGTACGCGCTGGTCGCCGAAGGGGTGTTCTGGTGGCTGCCGGTCACCCTGATCGCCGTGCGGGAGGTCGCCATCAGCGTGTACCGCACGTGGATGGGCAAACGGGGCGTGAGCATCCCGGCCCGCTGGTGGGCGAAGGTCAAGACCGTGGTGCAGCAGGTGGCCGTCGCCTGCGCGCTGCTCCCCCTCACCGCCCATGCCCGCACCGTGGCGAACGTCGGATTGTGGACGGGAGTCGGCCTGGCGCTCGTCACCGGGGCCCAGTACCTGCTCGATGCCCGCAAGGTCTCCGCCGCCGAACATCCGGCGGTAACCGGCCATGCGGTGTGAGCTCGTCGCGGTCGGCACCGAGCTGCTCCTGGGACAGATCGCCGACACGAACTCCGTGTGGCTTTCGGAACGGCTGGCGGCGGCGGGCATCAACTGCCACTTCCACACCTCGGTCGGGGACAACGTCGAGCGCATCGCCTCGGTTCTGCGTGTCGCCCTGGACCGCTCCGACGCCGTCATCGTGTGCGGCGGCCTCGGTCCGACCCAGGACGACGTCACGCGGGAGGCCATCGCTTCGGTGATGGATGCGCCGCTCGAGCGCGACGACGCGGTGCTCGAGCGCATCCGCGGCCTCTTCGCCGAGCGCGGGCGTGAGATGGCCGAGAGCAACGTCCGCCAGGCGGACGTCCCGCGTGGCGCCGTGGTGATCCCCCAGACGCGGGGCACGGCGCCCGGCCTCGTCTGCCCGGTCGGCGATGGGGTGCTCTACGCGGTCCCCGGCGTGCCCGAGGAGATGCGCGACATGGCCGAGCGGGCCGTGGTCCCGGACCTCGCCGCCCGGGCCGGCACCCGGGCCACGATCATCTCGCGCATGGTGCGCACGTGGGGACTGGCCGAGTCCACGCTGGCCGAAAGGGTCGCCTCCCGGGTGCAGGCACTCGAGGCGGCCGGCAATCCGACGCTCGCCTTCCTGGCCAGCGGTGTCGAGGGCATCAAGATCCGGATCACGGCCAAGGCGGCGTCGCGCGAGGACGCGCTGGCCATGGTCGAGGCCGAGGACGCCGAGCTGCGGGCGCTGCTCGGATCGCTCGTGTTCGGTGTCGACGACGACACGATGGAGTCGGCCGTCGGCGCGTTGCTGGAGGACGCCGGTCTCACCCTGGGGCTGGCCGAGTCGATGACGGGCGGCCTGGTGGCGTCGCGGCTCGTGAGCGTGGAGGGTTCGAGCGCGTGGTTCCGGGGGTCGGTCGTCGCCTACGACTCCCAGGTGAAGTTCGACGTGCTCCACGTGCCCGAGGGGCCGGTCGTCTCCGAGGAGGCGGCGGGGTCGATGGCGGACGGCGCGGCCAAGGTGCTCGGCGCCGACGTCGGTCTGTCCATCACGGGCGTGGCCGGGCCGGCCGAGCAGGACGGGATGCCTGTCGGAACGGTGTTCATCGGTCTCCATATCGACGGCGCCACCGACGTGACCCATCACCGCATGCCCGGCGACCGTGAGCGCATCCGCCAGTTCGCCACGATCTCCATGCTCGATCTGCTGCGCCGCCGCCTGCTCGGCCGGCTCGGTCCGGGTACGACGTCCGCGTGAGGTGGTGGCGCCGTCGCCGGCCCGCCCCTGCAGCGGCGGCCCGGCGACCGTCGGGGGCCGGGGAGTGGCTGCTGGCCGGTGCCGCCGTCGTGCTGCGGGCGCTGGGCGGCCGGGCGCGCCACGGACGTCGACGGCGGCGGACTCGGAGCGGCCACGGGGGTCGGCGGCTCGTATGGGTCCGTCGCCCGTCCCAGGCGGGCGTCGACGGGCGTGCGGGCGGCGTGCGCCGGATGGCCGGTCTGCTTCGCCGGCGGCGCTGAGGGCACGTGCGGCTGTTCGTCGCCGTGTGGCCGCCGCCTGCCGTCGCGGCCGCCGTGCGGGGCGCCGTGGAGGGGGTGGACTCCGACCAGCGGGAAGGCGTGCGATGGACCCCATGGGACCAATGGCACGTCACCCTGCGCTTCTTCGGCGAGGCGGACGCCGGTGCTGCGGCGGCCGCGTTCCGCTCCGTCGCCGGGGACCGGCTGCGCGCGCCGGTTGTCGCTGCCGTCGGTCCGGCCACCGCCAGCTTCGGGCGCCGGGTCCTGCACGTGCCCGTGGCCGGCCTCGACGCCGTGGCCGCCGCCGTCATTGCCGCCACCGCCGAGGTCGGCCGTCCGCCCGATCAGCGCCCCTTCACCGGGCACCTCACGCTGGCGCGCGCCCCGGCCCGGGCGGGGGTCGACCTGACGGCATGGTGCGGGATCCCCGTGTCCGGCTCGTGGTCGGTCGCCGAGCTGACCCTGGTGGCCAGCCGCACAGCGGGCCCGGGTGGCTCCCGCTACGAGGTGGTGGACCGTCTGGCACTGGCGTGAGAGCCGAGGGTCCTTGTCCGAACACCCGTTCGCAATTACACTGACGGAACTTCATGCATGTCAGTGTCACACCCTCTCCGTAGGGTGACCTTCGACAGAACGGACGACCGAGATGAGGGGAGCACCGATGGAGCGGGAGACCGCACTCGACGTGGCACTGGGGCAGATCGACAAGCAGTTCGGGAAGGGCTCGGTCATGCGGATGGGCGACCGTCCGAGCATGGAGATCCGATCCATCCCCACGGGAGCCATGGCCCTCGACCTCGCCCTCGGCGTGGGTGGCCTCCCTCGCGGGCGCATCGTGGAGATCTACGGCCCGGAGTCCTCGGGCAAGTCCACCCTCGCCATGCACGTCGTCGCAGAGGCCCAGCGCAACGGCGGCATCTGCGCCTACATCGACGCCGAGCACGCCATGGACCCGGTGTACGCCAACGCCATCGGCGTCAACATCGACGACCTGCTGATCTCCCAGCCCGACACAGGGGAGCAGGCCCTCGAGATCTCCGACATGCTCATCCGCTCCGGGGCCCTCGACGTGCTGGTGATCGACTCGGTCGCCGCCCTCACGCCCCGGGCCGAGATCGAGGGCGAGATGGGGGACACCCACGTCGGCCTCCAGGCCCGCCTGATGTCGCAGGCCCTCCGCAAGCTCACCGGCACGCTGAGCCGGTCGAACACGATCGCCATCTTCATCAACCAGCTGCGAGAGAAGATCGGCGTGATCTACGGGTGCTTCTCCTACGGCACTCCGGTCACCCTGGCCGACGGCACCCAGGAGAAGATCGGCACGATCGTCGATCGGAAGCTGCCCGTCGAGGTGCTGTCCTACGACCCCGCCCTTGACGCCGTGGTGCCCAAGAAGGTCGTGAACTGGTTCGACAACGGCGTCACCGACGCGTTCCTCCAGTTCACGGTGGCCCGTGGGGGCGCCAGTGGCCCCGCCCGGTTCGCCTGTACCCCCAACCACAAGATCCGCACTCCGGGGGGCTGGCGGGAGGCGCAGGAGCTGGCAGTGGACGACCGGGTTCTCCAGGCCGTGCACCACCGGCTCTCGTCGTTCCAGGAGGAGGTCCTGCTGGGCGGTCTCATGGGTGACGGCGACCTCTCGCTCACACCGGGCGGCCACGACGCCGGGTTCCGGTTCACCTCCGGCCCCGGGGAGGCCGAGTACTGCGACTGGAAGGGCTCGCTGTTCGCCAACATCGGGACGTCACGGTCGGTCGGCGCGTCCGGCGCCGTCTCGCACGACGTGGCGCCCCTGCCGGAGCTCACCGAGCTGCACAGGGCCGTCTACGTGGCGGGCGCGAAGGTCCTCAGCGAGGACTACCTCAAGCAGCTCACCCCGTTGTCCCTCGCCGTCTGGTACATGGACGACGGCTCCTTGCACCTGCCGGCCGACGGCGTCGGCGGCGGTCGGTCGCAGATCCGCATCGACGCCATGGAAGCCTCCACTCGGCGGCGCCTGGTCGCCCACCTGGGCGACACCTGGGGCATCCGGCCCACCCTCACCACCGATGGCGTGACCACGGCCCTCGTGTTCGACGGGGACGAGACCACCAAGCTGCACGCGCTCCTCGCCCCGTTCGTCCACCCGTCCATGGAGCACAAGCTCCTGCCCCGTTTCCGCGGCCAGTTCGCGGTGGAGCCGGTGTTCGCCCCGAGCCGGCGCGACCTGGTGGCGGTGCCGATCCTCTCCATCGCCCCCAAGCCCCGCACGAGCAACATGCACCGCTTCGACATCGAGGTCGAGGGGACTCACAACTACTTCGCCGACGGCATCTTGGTGCACAACTCACCGGAGGTCACTCCCGGCGGGCGGGCGCTGAAGTTCTACAGCTCCGTCCGGCTCGACATCCGCCGTATCGAGTCCATCAAGGACGGTGGCGAGGTGGTCGGCAGCCGCACCCGCGTCAAGGTCGTGAAGAACAAGTGCGCACCGCCGTTCAAGCAGTGCGAGTTCGACATCGGGTTCGGCAAGGGGATCAGTCGTGAGGGATCGCTCATCGACGTCGGCACCAACGTGGGGATCGTGAAGAAGTCCGGCGCCTGGTACACCTACGAGGGCGAGCAGCTCGGACAGGGGCGCGAGAACGCCAAGCAGTTCCTGATCGAGCACCCCGAGATCATGGTGGAGCTCGACGACCGGATCCGCCGCCAGGTCGGCCTGATTCCCGGTCCCGACACGGGCGACGATGCCCTCGGCCAACCGGGCGACGACGACCCCATCCTGCTCAACGACTGACCCGCGGCAGGCGGCCGGCAACGGCGTCGATGGTGTCGGCCATCGACGCCGTTTCCCGGCAGCTCCCGCGGCTGCGGCGGAGGAACGGCGGCCTCTGCCGTCGAACCTTGACCCAAGCGAGCCGCCTCCAGGGCGGTGACTGGGGGTCCGCACCATGGACGTACTCAAGGTGAGCAGCACGTCGAATCCGAACTCGTGCGCCGGGGCGCTGGCCGGGGTCATCCGCCACGAGGGAGGCGCCGAGATGCAGGTGGTCGGCGCCGGAGCGCTCAACCAGGCCATCAAGGCCATTGCCATCGCCCGGGGCTTCCTCCTGTCGTCCGGCTTCGATCTCGTGTGCACCCCGATGTTCACCGACATCGAGATCGGCGGCGAGCGCCGCACCGCCATCCGCCTGGTCGTCGAGGACAGGCACCGGCGGTCGCCCGGCGCCGCTCGCGCCCCGGCAGGCCCGGCCTCGCGGCGCCCTGCGGAGCCGCCAGCCGACGCCGACGCTGTCGTCGTCCTCGGGGCCGAGGGCGAACCCGGCGGCGAGCCAGGGGGCGACGGGAACGGCAAGGACGCCGAACCGGTCCTGGCCGACGCCGGTCGCTGAGAGTCGGGCGGACCCGGCGGACCCGGCGGGGCCTGGACGACAGGCGGAGGTCGAGCGGCGCCCGTCAGAGGCCGTGGTGTCCGGCCGCGGTGGGCTGGGCCGGCTCGGCGACGGGGACGAGCGGCGCCGTCCGGTTGGTCCCGAGGATCGCCTCCATGGCCTCGGCGCGAAGCGGGTACCCGAACCAGTAGCCCTGGCCCATGTCGGCGCCCATGGCGAGCAGCTCGACCGCCTGCTCCTGCTGCTCGATGCCCTCGGCCACCGTGCGCAGGTTGAAGGTGCGCGCCAGCTTCACCACGGCCCGGGCCACGGCCGATTGCTCGGCGCCGAGGGTGACGCCCACCACGAACGACTTGTCGATCTTGAGGATGTCGATGGGGAGCGACCGCAGGTAGCTGAGCGACGAGTAGCCGGTGCCGAAGTCGTCGACGGCCAGCTTGAGCCCCAGGTCCTTGAGCCGCCGGAGCTTCTTCACCGTGGCCGTGAAGTCGCTCATGAACAAGCTCTCGGTGATCTCGAGGGTGAGGTAGCTCCCGTCGAGGCGCGCGTCGGCGAGGGCCCGGGAGACCTCTCCGAAGAACTCGGGATGCTCGATCTGGCGCACGGAGGTGTTGACGCAGATGCGCAATGGCTGGACGTCGGGGAACCTGCGGTGCCACTCGCCGGCGGTGCGGCACGCCTGTTCGAGGATGTGGCGACCGAGCTCGCGGATGTAGCCGCTGTCCTCGGCCACGGAGATGAAGTCGAGCGGCGGGATGTGCCCCCGTTCGGGGTGCTCCCACCGGGCCAGAACCTCGGCCGCCGTCACCCGGCCGGTCTCCAGATCGACGATCGGTTGGTACGCCAGGTACAGCTCGTCGCGATCGAGCGCCCGGCGGAGGTCGGCCTCGAGGTCCAGCCGGCGCATGGCCGCCTGGTGCATCTCCGGCTCGAACAGGCGGTACTGCCCCTTGCCCGCCGCCTTGGCCGTGTACATGGCGGCGTCGGCGTTCCGCAGCAGGGTGTCGGAGTCCTGGCCCGCCTCGGAGAGCGCGATGCCGATGCTCCCCGTGAGCACCACCTCCTTGCCCTGGACGACGATGGGCGCCAGCAGCACGTCGAGGATCCGCTTGGCCAGCACGCCCGTGTCGATCTGGGAGGTGTTCTCCAACAGGACGGCGAACTCGTCGCCGCCGAGACGGGCGGCGGTGTCGCCGGGACGCATCCAGCGCAGGAGCCGGTGGCCCACCTCGGCCAGGACCTCGTCCCCGGCGGCGTGGCCGAGACTGTCGTTGATGGTCTTGAAGCCGTCGAGGTCGACGAACAGCACGGCGTGCGGCCGGGCGGGTGTGCGCCGGAGGCGGGCCAGCGCCTTGTCCACGTGCTCGCGGAACAGGACGCGGTTCGCCAGCCCCGTGAGCGGGTCGTAGAGCGCCCGCCGCACGAGGGCCTCCTCGTGGGCCTTGCGGTCGCTCACGTCGCGTATGTTCAGCACCCGGCCCTCGACGGCAGGGTCGTCGCCAAGGTCGAGGGCGGTGATCTCGGTGACCACCCAGTGGCCGTGAAGGTGGGACAGCCGCACCTCGTCGTAGGAGCGCACGCCCGGCTCGATCGGCTGCGTCCGCAACTGCAGCAGGCGAGGGCGGTCCTCCGGATGGACGAGGGCGGCCAGATTGCGGCCCGTCATCCAGGCGGCGGGCCGGCCGAGCATGAGGCTGGCAGACGGCGACGCGGACCGGACGTTTCCCTCGGGGTCCACGAACATGGTGACGTCCGGCGACAGCTGGACCACACGCAGGGCGCGGCGCGTGCTCTCGACCTCCGCAGCCAGGGTCTCGACGGCGTCGACCAGCGTTTCCATGTCGTGACCACCGCCGGTAGCGGTCGGGAGGGCGGGCCGCGGGACGGCGACGTCGCTGGCCACCACGTCGGTGGCCAGCCGCTCGAGGCGGTCGAGCGGTCGAAGGACGTGGTGGCGGATGGTGACGGCCGAGGCCGCCGCCAGGCCTGCAGCCACCACGGCGGCACCGAGCGCCACGATCCCGGCCCAGTGACCCGTGGTCGACCGCGTGCTGCCCACCACCCACGTGGCCGCGATCACCAGCGCCAGCGCGGCGGACAAGGCGCCCAGGCCCACGACCGGCATGTACGCCGCAGCGCCCGGCGCACGGGCGGCGCGGTACCGCCTCTCGCCAACGCCGCGGCCCGTCGCTGCGGTGTTGGCCGGTCCGGCCCACAGACGGGTTTTCACGCCTTCCTTCATCGGTCTCCGAGCGCCCGTTCTGAGCGTCCCGGCCCGAGGCTGGTCCGCTCAGATGTCCTCGGCCCGTGCCGATGAACACGCGTGAGGCTCCGTGCGCCGGCCGAACGCCGCGAGTGCGACATTTTCTCGCCGCTGGCTCGACGCAGCGCATCCGTGCACGAATGGGACGACCCGTTCGCCCTCGGCCCCGTCCGCAAGGTGTACCTCATCTGGCTGTCCGGTGCGTCGTGCGAGGGATGCACGGTCGCCGTCACCGGCGGCACCCACCCGCGCATCGAGCAGCTCCTCACCGGGGCGATCCCCGGGCTCCCCAAGGTGGAGCTGATCCACTCGCTGCTGTCGACCGAGTCGGGCGCGTCGTGGATCGAGAACCTCGTCATGGCCGAGCGGGGCGAGCTCGACGCTCCGTACATCATCACCTGGGAGGGCTCAGTGGTGGACGAGTCCGTGGCGGGCGACGGCTTCTGGTCCGCTCTCGGAGAGGATCCGGTCACCGGACGCCCGATCACCACCAGTGAGTGGCTGGACCGCCTCGCCGGGGGAGCGGCTGCGGTCATCGCCATCGGCACCTGCGCGTCCTGGGGAGGGATCCCGGCGGCGGCCGGCAACGTGACCAACGCCACCGGCCTGGGCGCCCATCTCGGCCCGGGCTACCGGTCGGCGGCCGGCGTCCCAGTGGTGAACATCCCCGGCTGCGCACCGCTCGGCGACAACTTCACCGAGACGGCCGCCGCCCTTCTCCTGCACCTCAACGGGCTGGCCCCGCTACCCGAGCTCGACGAGTCCGGACGACCGTCGTGGCTGTTCTCCGAGACGGTGCACAGCACTTGCCCACGAGCCGGGTACTACGACGACGGCGTCTTCGCCGCAGAAGGCGGGACCGAAACCTGCCTCGTCGAGCTCGGTTGCTGGGGGCCCGTGGTGCAGTGCAACATCGCCGAGCGCGGCGTCATCGACGGCCATGGTGGCTGCATGGCGATGGGAGGCATCTGCATCGGCTGCACCATGCCCGGCTTCCCCGACCGCTACTCGCCGTTCTCGGTGATACACGAGCTGGTTTCCGAGGTCTTCCCAGCGGCCCCCGAGCCCGTCGCCGGGGGGTTCCTGCGCCGGATGCGCATGGTGAGAGGCCGTCACCGGCGAAGCCACCAGGCCGCCGGCCCGACCAACGCCGTCGGCCGTGGCGA
Source organism: Acidimicrobiales bacterium (assembly GCA_036262515.1). Taxonomy (GTDB): domain Bacteria; phylum Actinomycetota; class Acidimicrobiia; order Acidimicrobiales; genus JAHFUS01. Next base: position 47,314 of record DATAIT010000072.1, read on the forward strand.
CGCGACCGCCCACGCGTCGCCCGCCCGTTTCTACCGGGCGGGCGTCGCCGTCCCCCCCGAGGGCGCCGAGGCGCACCAGGCCGATCACACCCCGTAGCCGGCGCTCCGGCCTTCCCGCGTGCCGGCGCGAGAATGGTCGACGCATGGGCCGCACGTACCTGATCCGCACCTTCGGGTGCCAGATGAACGAGCACGATTCCGAGCGCATCGCCGGGCTCCTGGAGTCCGATGGCATGGAGGCCACGGACGACGTGGAGTCCGCCGACGTCGTCGTGCTGAACACGTGTTGCATCCGCGAGAACGCCGACAACAAGCTGTACGGCCACCTCGGCCACCTCAAGTCGCTCAAGGACCGGCGGCCGGACATGCAGATCGCCGTCGCCGGCTGCCTGGCCCAGAAGGACCGGGACCTGATCCAGGCGCGTGCGCCCCACACCGACGTGGTGTTCGGCACCCACAACGTGGCATCGGCGACCACCTTGCTGGCCCGGGCGCGCCACGAGGGACCGGTGATGGAGATCCTCGAGGAGTCCGATGCGTTCCCCTCGGCCCTCCCCGCCCGTCGCGACGTCCCGTGGGCGGCCTGGGTCACCATCCAGATCGGCTGCGACAACGCATGCGCGTTCTGCATCGTTCCGTCGGTGCGCGGGCGCGAGATCAGCCGGCCCCCCGAGGCGGTGGTGGCCGAGGTCGAGCGCCTCGCCCGCAACGGCACGGTCGAGGTGACGCTGCTCGGCCAGAACGTGAACTCCTACGGGCGCGATCTCACCCGGCGGGGCCCGCTGTTCTCCTCGCTGCTGCGGTCGGTCGGCGCGGTCGACGGGATCCGCCGGGTCCGCTGGACGAGCCCGCACCCGAAGGACCTGCGCCCGGAGACCATCGAGGCGATGGCCGACGTGGCCACGGTGTGCGAGCACCTGCACCTGCCCCTCCAGTCCGGAAGCGACAGGATCCTTGCCGGCATGCACCGCGGCTACACGGCGCAGCGCTATCTGCAGAGGCTGGCGGCCGCCCGCGCCGCCGTGCCGGATCTGGCCGTGACCACCGACGTCATCGTTGGGTTCCCCGGCGAGACGGACGACGACTTCGCCGCCACCCTCGACGTGGTGTCCGAGGCCGGATACGACAGCGCGTACACCTTCGCCTTCTCGCCCCGCACCGGGACCGAGGCGGCGGCGCTCACCGACCGCTTCGTGGCGCCCGACGTGGTGGCCGAGCGCTTCGAGCGGCTGAAGGTGGTAGTGGAGCGCTCGGCGCTGGCCCGCCACCAGGCCCGAGTGGGCCGGATCGAGGAGGTCGTCGTCGAAGGCCCCAGCCGCAAGGACGCCAGCGTCCTCACCGGTCGCACGCGCCAGAACAAGCTCGTGCACTTCGCATCCTCCGGGCCCCTCGGCGCGGGCACGTTCGCCACCGTCCGGGTCACCGGTGCCGCGCCCCACCATCTGACGGGCGACCTGGTCGAGGTCACCGCCCGTCCCCGCCACCGCATCCGCATCCCCGTGAGCGCCGGCGAGTGAGCGGCCACCGCACGGTTCCGTGCACCATGTCCGCCGGTATCCGGTGAAAGGGCTTCCGAGGACGCGCGGCGCGCCGGCCTCCACTTGAGCGGACCCGGCGGCCGGGCCCACCTGGCCCTGATCGGGCCGACGGCGTCGGGAAAGTCGGGGTTGGCCGTCGAAGTCGCCCGGCGCTGGCCCGACGTGGAGCTGGTGTCGGTGGACTCCATGCAGGTCTACCGGGGCATGGATGTCGGCACGGCGAAGCCGACGCCGGCCGAGCAGGCCGAGGTGCCCGTCCACCTGGTCGACATCGCCGATCCTCGCGACGACTTCTCGGTGGCCGAGTTCCAGGCGGCGGCCGTCGCCACGATCGCCGGCATCGAACGACGTGGCCACCGGGCGCTCCTGGTGGGTGGGACGGGCCTGTACCTTCGAGCCGTGATCGACGGCCTGCGACTTCCGTCGCAATGGCCGGCGGTGCGAGCCGAACTGGAGGCCGAGCCCGACACGACCTCGCTCCACCGGCGCCTCGCCGAGGCGGATCCCGTGGCCGCCGCCCGGATGGAGCCCACGAACCGCCGCCGGATCGTGCGCGCCCTCGAGGTCGTGGTCGGTTCGGGGCGTCCGTTCTCCAGCTTCGGGGCCGGTCTGGACGTCCACCCACGCACGCGCTTCCGCCTGGCCGGGGTGTGGCTGCCGCGCCCCGTCGTGGCCGATCGCATCGCAGCCCGGCTGCACGCAATGGTGGACGTCGGCCTGGTGGACGAGGTCCGGGGCCTGCTGGCCCGCCCGGGCGGCCTCTCCCGCACGGCCGCCCAGGCCCTGGGCTACCGGGAGGTGATCCGCCACCTGGCCGGCGGGTGCACCCTGGACGCGGCGGTGGACGAGGCGGTGCGTCGCACCCGGGCCTTCGCCCGGCGCCAGCGGATGTGGTTCCGTCGCGACCCCCGGGTGACGTGGTACGGGACGGCCGAGAATCCTGTCGCCGTTCTTCCCGCCCTGCTGGGAGACTGGGGGCACCCATGACGACGCTCGCCCTCACCAAGCACCACGGCCTCGGAAACGACTTCCTCGTGCTGCTCGACATCGACGGCATCCACCCGGTGGGCGGGCGGCTGGCGCGCGCCCTGTGCGATCGTCACCGGGGCGTGGGAGCCGACGGGGTCATCCGGGTCACGGCCGGCACCGAGGGCGCGGACGTGACCATGCAGCTGCGCAACGCCGACGGGAGCCTGGCCGAGATGAGCGGCAACGGCATCCGGTGTCTGGCCCAGGCCGTCCAAGCGGCGGGGCTGGTCGACGGACTGAACCTCACGGTGGCCACGGCCGCCGGTGTCCGCCGGCTCACGCTGCGAGGCGGCGACGGCCCGTCGGTCATCCAGGTGAGCGTCGACATGGGCCCGGCCAAGGTGGGGCCCGAGGAGCCGCAGCCGACGCCGGACCGCGGCGTCCGGCCGGTCGACATGGGCAATCCCCACATCGTGGTGTGGGGACCGGCGTTCACCACCGACGACGTGCTCGGGATGGGGCCCCAGATCGAGGCGCACACGGCGGGCGGGGTCAACGTGGAGTTCGTCACCCTCGGGCCCGGTCCCGACGAGCTCACCATGCGGGTCTGGGAGCGAGGAGTGGGCGAGACGCAGGCATGCGGCACGGGCGCCTGCGCAGCGGTGGCGGCAGCCCACGAGTGGGGCCTGGTGGGAACGCGAGCCGTGGTCCACCAGCTCGGCGGCGACGCCGAGGTCGAGGTCCGGCCCGACACGGTGCTCCTCACCGGCCCGTCACAGTTGATCGCCCGCGTCGAGGTCGACGTCGACGACGGCGGGAGCCGGTCGTGAGCCTCATCGAGCGGTCCTTCCGGGAGAAGATCATCCTCGTCGGCATGGCGCGGAACGGGGCCGAGGTGGAGGAGGTCGAAGCCCATCTCGACGAGCTGGCCCTGCTGGTCGACACGGCCGGCGCCGACGTGGTGGGCCGCGTGGTCCAGCGGCGGGCCAACCCCGATCCGGCGACCTACATCGGCAAGGGCAAGGCCGAGGAGCTGCGCGAGCTGTCGCTGGCCGTCGACTCCGACACGGTGGTGTTCGACGACGAGCTGTCACCCGCCCAGCACCGCAACCTCGAGAAGATCCTGGGCCGCACGGCCATCGACCGCACGGCGGTGATCCTCGACATCTTCGCCCAGAACGCCCACACCCTGGAGGGCAAGGCCCAGGTCGAGCTGGCCCTCCTGCGCTACCGCCTGCCCCGCCTGAAGGGCAAGGGCACGGCCCTGTCGCAGCAGGGGGCCGGCATCGGCACGAGGGGCCCCGGCGAGACGAAGCTCGAGGTCGACCGCCGGCGCCTGCTCCGCCGCATGACCAAGCTCGAGCAGGAGCTCAAGGAGATGGACAAGAACAGGCGCGTGCAGCGCAGCGCCCGCATGCGCAGCCGGGCCCGCACAGTGTCGCTGGTGGGCTACACCAACGCCGGGAAGTCCACCGTGCTGAACACGCTCACCGATGCCGGCGTCCTGGTGGAGAACCGGCTGTTCGCCACGCTCGACCCCCGCACCCGGCGCCTCGAGCTCCCGGGCGGCGAGGCGGTGCTGCTGTCCGACACCGTCGGCTTCGTGCGCAAGCTGCCCCACCAGCTGGTCCAGGCGTTCAAGTCGACGCTGGAGGTCGTGCGCGACGCAGATCTCCTCGTCCATGTCGTCGATTCGTCGGCGCCCGATCCCGGGGGACAGATCGAGGCGGTGCGGGCCGTGCTCGACGAGCTCGACGCCGACCGCGTTCCCGAGCTGCTGGCGTTCAACAAGGCCGACATCACCGACGAGGCCAAGCGACTGGCCGCCGAGCACCCCGGTTCCGTCGCCCTGTCGGCCGTCACGGGTGACGGAGTCGAGGATCTGCTCGGCGCCATCGGTGACCGCCTCCGGGCCGCCGCCTCGGTCGTGGAGCTGCTCGTGCCGTTCGACCGCGGCGACGTGGTCGCCGCCCTCCACCGGGAGGGCGAGGTGCTCGACGAGGAGCACACCGACGCCGGCACCCGCATCCGGGTGCGGGTCGACCGGGCCGGCGCAGCCCGCTTTCCCGAGTTCCACGTGGCATGACGCCGCCCCCCGGGATCGTTCTGGCAGCCGAAACCGACCGGTGGCAGTCGGTTTCCGCTGCCAGAACGGTGGGCTGATGGCGGCGCAGCCGTTCGAGCCGCCGGTCTACCCGTACGAGCGGCTGCTCGGCGCCAAGGAGAAGGCCGACGCCCACCCCGGTGGTGCGGTGGATTTGTCCATCGGCACGCCCACCGATCCGGCGCCGGCCGCCGTGGTGGCGGCGCTGTCGACGTCGGGCCAGGAGGCCGGGTACCCGTTCTCGGTCGGGAGCGCCCGCTACCGGGAGGCGGCGGCGGGCTGGATGGAGCGCCGGCTGGGCGTGCGCGTGGACCCGTCCGCCGTCTACGCGTGCGTCGGCACCAAGGAGTTCGTGTCGACCCTGCCCCAGTGGCTCCGCCTGCGCCGGCCCGATCGCGACATGGTCCTGCATCCGGCCGTGTCGTACCCGAGTTACGCGATGGGCGCCACCCTGGCCGGCTGCCGGGCCGTCGAGGTCCGCATGGACGACGGGTGGCGGCTCGACGTCGACGCCATCGACCCGGCCGACGCGGCGAGGGCGCTGTGCCTGTGGGTCAACAGCCCGGGCAACCCGGCCGGCCAGCTGGACGACCTGGCGGCCGCCGCCGAGTGGGGCCGGGCCCACGACGTCCCGGTGTTCAGTGACGAGTGCTACGTCGAGTACACGTGGGACGGTGCGCCCCGCACCATCCTGGCCGCCGGCACGGCCGGCGTGGTCGCCGTGCACTCGCTGTCCAAGCGCTCCAACGCGGCCGGCCTGCGGGCCGGCTTCTACACCGGTGACGCCGAGCTCGTGCGCTACCTGTCCGAGGTGCGCAAGCACGTCGGGATGCTCGTCCCCGGACCGGTCCAGGCCGCCGCCGCCGTCGCCCTCGACGACGACGACCACGTCGAGGTCCAGCGCGGGCGGTACCGGGAGCGGCTCGCCTACTTCCGCTCCGTCCTGGGGGGGATCGGCGTGGAGGCGGCGGCGCCGGGCGGCGGCTTCTACCTCTGGGCGGCCGCGCCCGACGGGGACGCGTGGGGCTTCACGGAGCGGTTGGCGGCCGAGGGAGGCTGCCTGGTGAGCCCCGGTGACCTCTACGGCACGGCCGGCGCCGGTCACGTCCGGATCGCGCTGGTCCGCGACCTCGACCGCTTGGCGCTGGTCGCCGAGCGCATGGGCGTCACCCCCTGAGTCGGGTGCTCGTGCCCCGGGAGGAGGTGCCGTTCGAGGACTGGGTGGTGGCGGTGTTCGACCCGGCCGAACAGGACCCGTGGCCACCCCCGGCCCAGGACCTGGCCCATCTCACGCGCCTGTTCGGCGATCCCGTGAGCGCCCTCGACGGCCTCAGCGACGACGAGATCGGCATCGGCCTGTGGAGCATCCTCGACTCCGGCGGCGCTGGCACGGTGCTCGCCCTGAACGACGAGGACCTCCCTCTCGCCCACCGGATCACCTGCATCGAGCTCATCCCGAACCTGTACCGCCAGCTGTTCGTGCCCCGCTGCCGGGAACGGTTGGGCCACCTGTCCGAGCAGGGCGGCCGGCTGGAGATGGCGTGCTACATGTTCTGGGACGTCGCCTGCTTCGGCGGACCGCCGGGGACCCGAGAGGGCAACCTGCTGGAGGACGCCGTCCTCGATGTGCTCGAGGAGGTGCTGCGGATGGAGCACGCGGCCTGCCAGGAGAGCGCCATCCACGGGCTCGGCCACCGGATCGGCCGTCACCCGGACCGGGCGCCCCGCATCCTCGACCAATGGCTGCGCCGCGGCCCGGTGCGCGACGACCGCCTCCGGCTGTACGCGCAGAGCGCCCGAACCGGTTGCATCCAGTGAGCCGACGGCGATTCCGGCAACCCGGTCGGGCTGCCTAGGCTCCACGCATGCGCCTGGGACTGGAGACGGATCAGCACCGCGTCGAATGGCCGGACCTGTTGGCCCGTGTGCGCTTCGCCGAGGACGCCGGGTTCGACGGCGCGTGGATCTTCGACCACTTCAAGGCGCTGTACGGCGAGGGGCCGGGCCCTTGCCTGGAAGGATGGACGCTGCTGGCCGCGCTGGCGGCCGCCACCACGCGGGTCCGGCTGGGAACGCTCGTCACCGGCATCACCTACCGGCCCGCGTCACTGCTGGCGGCCGAAGCGGTCACCGTCGACCACGTGTCAGGGGGGCGCCTGGAGCTCGCCGTCGGCGCGGCATGGAACGAGCAGGAGCACCGCGAGCTGGGATTCCCGTTCCCGCCGGCGGCCGAGCGCATCGATCGCCTGGAGGAGGGCATCGAGGTCATCCGCCTGCTGATGACCGGTGAGCCGGCCACGTTCACGGGCCGGTACAACCAGCTGAAGGGAGCCGTCTTCCGGCCGTTGCCGGTCCAGCTGCCGCACCCGCCGCTGTGGATCGGCGGTTCGGGCGAGCAACGCATGCTGCCGCTCGTCGGCCGGGTGGCCGACGCATGGCACTGCTTCGCCCCGCCTCCCGTCTACGCCCGCAAGTGGTCGATCGTCGCCCAGCACGCCGAGAAGGCCGGGCGGGATCCCGAGACGATCCTCCGCTCGACCAACCTCTCCCTGTCCGAGCCGTGGGACCACGTGCGCCGGGTCGCCGACGCCCATCGCGCCAACGGCGTGGGATACCTGGTGTGCGGCTGGCCCTCGGAGGGGAAGGCTCGTCTGGACGAGTTCGTCGAGCACGTGATGCCCGAGCTGGCGGCGGACTGACCGGACGCTCCCGTCGCCGTCAGGGGGCGGACGCCCGCCGGAAGGCGGCCCACGTTCCCCACCCGGCGGAGGAGTGCACGCCGTCCCACCCGCCGGGCAGGGCCGCCTCGACGTCGGAGGCGGACAGGTGGATGGGCGTGGCGTCCCCCAGGGTGTTGACCCACAGCAACACACCGTGCGGTACCAGGACGCGAGCCACCTCGTGCGGGAAGAGGAACATGTTGACCAGCGCCACGACGGCGGCCGTTCCGGCTGCAACGGGAAGGGCCGACGCGTCGGCCCGCACGCGCATGGTTCGGGTCGGTGCGTGTGCCAGCATCCCGGCGGACAGGTCGACGGCCACCAGCGGCGACAGGTGCTCGGCCAGGCGGGAGGTCACCACGCCGGTGCCCGACCCGACCTCGAGGCTGGTGCCGGCCGGGAAGGGGCCGCCGCGTGCGAGCGCGTCGTCGACCGCTTCGAAGCGTCCCGCCGAGGGGCGCTCGTTCCAGCCGGGGGCCAGGTCGTCGAACAGGGCGGCCACCCGTGCGGCTCGCTCGGGGAACCAACCGCCGGGCTCGAAGGCGACCTGCCGGGTCACCTCCCGGATGGGCCGCCGGTCGTCGGCCAGGTCCGGTCGGCCGGGGTCGGCCGGGACCAGCCGGGGGAGCGGGCGGAGCACGCTGTCGATTCCGTTCCTCAGCGGCGGAACTGGTCGCGCAGGCGGCCGAGGCGGTCGGTGAGCGTGCCGTCCGCGGACCGGGTCGCCGACGCCTCGATCGCGTGGGCCAGGGCGTCGACCCGCTGCGCCAGCCGGCGGACCTCGGCGTCGAGGTGGCGCACGGCGGCGGCGACCTCCGCCCCGCCGTCCGGGCCGGCCCCCGTCCTGGCACCGCCGTCCTGCGCCGCGATCCTCTCGGCGATCCCGGCGAGGGCCTCCTCGATCCGGTTGAGCCGGAGGTGAACGGCCTCGGCGGGCGACGGGCCGGGCCCGTCGACGCCGCCCGGGCCGCCGGCTGCGTCGCTCGGGTGGTCGGCGCCGCCCGTCGGGCCGGGACGCACGGCGCCGAGCCGCTCGATGGTGTCGAGGACCCGCTCGTTGCCCTCGGTCACCGCCACCCACACGTCGTCGATCCGGCTCACGATGCTCCGGGCCGAGCGCACCTCCGGCCCGGCGGCGACCGAGGCGGACGGCGCACGGCGCAGCAGCTCCTCGATGCGGTCGAGGCGGCGCGCCAGGTCGCCGGGGTCGTCGCGGTCGTCGGCCACGTGCCCGAGTATGGCCACCCGGTAGCCTCGCCGCCATGGCCGATCTGCAAGCCGCCATCGAAGACCTCTGGGACCGCAGAGCCGATCTCCAGCCGGGCAACGCCGATGCGCTCGAGCCGGTGCGGGAGGCCATCGGCCTGCTCGACTCCGGTCAGGTGCGGGTCGCCGAGGTCGACGCCTCCGGTGAGGTCACGGTCCACATCTGGCTGAAGCAGGCGATCCTGCTGCTGTTCAAGCTGTCGGCCATGACCACGACGGAGCTCGGTCCCTTCGAGTTCGCCGACAAGATCCCGCTCAAGCGGGGCTACGAGTCGGCCGGCGTGCGGGTGGTGCCGGGCGCGTCCGCCCGCTGGGGCTCGTTCCTCGAGCGCGGCGTGGTGATGATGCCGAGCTACGTCAACATCGGCGCCCGTGTCGGCGCCGGCACCATGGTGGACACCTGGGCCACGGTGGGGTCCTGCGCCCAGGTGGGCGCCAACGTGCATCTCTCCGGGGGTGTGGGCGTGGGGGGCGTGCTGGAGCCGCCCCAGGCCGCCCCGGTGATGATCGGCGACGACGCCTTCATCGGCAGCCGCTGCATGATCGT
>DATAIT010000073.1 GCA_036262515.1 Acidimicrobiales bacterium
AGCAGGTGGCCACGCTCACCCTGGCCAGCACCGAGAGGAATTTGCGCTCGGCGGTCATCGATCCCGCCGGTCACTACGCCTACTTCGGCGGGTCGACCAACGGCGGCCTCGATCCGGGCAAGATCATCAAGGTCGACCTCGACACGTTCCAGCGGGTGGGCGCCATCGACCTGCCCTCGGACGAATTGAGTCCCACCACGGCGATCATGAGCCCGGCCGGCGACGTCGCCTACTTCGGGGCGCGGGGCGACGGTTCGCTCCCGGCCCGGCTGGTCAAGATCGACCTGGCCACCTTCCAGCGGATGGGCTCGCTGCCCATGGCCGACGCGACCGAGAATTCCTTCGGGCGGGGCTCGGTGGCCGACCCCGAGTTCCACTACGCCTACTTCGGGTTGAAGACGGCCAGTGGGACGAACGCATCGGTCCCCGACGACCTGGTCAAGGTCGACCTGACCACCTTCACCACGGTGGCGTCGATGACGCTGGAAAGTGACAGCGGCTACTACAACAACACAGAGGCGATCCTGAACTCGGCGGTGATGGACCCCGCCGGCAAGTTCGCCTACTTCGGCACCGCTTCCGCGGCCGGGCCCGCAGAGCGGGTGCTGCGCATCGATCTCGCGACCTTCGAGAAGCGTTCCCCGATCACGGTCACGGATCTGGCGTCGGGAACGTCGACCTCGTCGAAGACCTTCGGCTCCGCTGTCATCGCCCCGGACGGCACCCACGCCTACTTCGGCTCCAACACCAACCCCGGCAAGGTGCTCAAGATCGCCCTCAAGCGGCCCCCCAAAGCGGCCCTGGCGGCGGTCGGCGACACCTATGCCACCGACTACCTGGCGTCGCTCTCGGTGGCCGCTCCCGGCGTACTGGCCAACGACGTCGATACCGAGGACGGCGATGCCTTGGTCTCCGGCCAGGCCAGCGACCCGGCTCACGGCAGCGTGGTCGTGAACCCGGACGGCTCGTTCACCTACACCCCCGACGCCGGCTACAGCGGCCCCGACACCTTCACCTACACGGCCAACGACCGGCGGGACTACTCGGCCCCGGCCACGGTGTCGGTCACCGTGGGCGCACCGCCGGCGGGCGTGTCGGCCGTCGGCGGCGGCGCCTTCGGCTTCTCCACGTGGGTGGGCCTGTTCGGCGGCGTCCCCGAGCTCAAGGGCGGACCCGGCTCCACCTGCGGGCAGGCCTCCCAGCCGGCGTGTGCGTCGGGCCAGTCCCCGGCGGTGAACCTGGCGCCGGCCGGCGGCGGCACATCGGCATCGGACACCGACGGCAACCAGGCCACCTACGGCCCTGCGTACATCTTCGAGAACCACGGCCCCATCGTCGTGTCCACCTCGGGGTTTCGGGGACCGACCGGGTCGGTGACGTCGTCGGCGTCGGTGGAGAACGTGCGCGACAACGACCCGTTCACCGCTTACGACGGCGTGGTGGCCAGCACGTGCACGGCGGCTCAGTCGGGCCTGGCCGGCTCGTCGCACATCACCAACGGTCACCTCGTAACCTCTACCGACGTCACGGAGGGCACGCCGACGTCGGACGTGACCCTGCCGGAGTCGTGGAACCCCGACCCCAACACTGTCTACGAGGGCACCCTCGACCACATCGGCGACGCCTGGAAGATCGTGTTCAACGAGCAGATCCTGGGTCCGGACTCCATCACCGTCAACGCCCTGCACATGTACCTGCTTGGCCCCACCGCCGTGGGTGACATGGTCATCGGCCAGTCCCGCTGCGCGCTGACCGTCGACGCCGCCAACGCCGCCCCGGTGGCCGGCGACGACGCCTACGTGGCCACCGCCGGGCAGGAGCTGTCGGTGAGCGGCCCCGGCGTCCTTGCCAACGACACCGACGCTGACGCTCATGCCCTGTCGGCCACCCCGGTGGCGCCCGTCGCCCCGCCGTCGTCGGGTGGGGGGACGTGGACGTTCCCGTCCGACCCGGCCCACGGCTCCCTCGCACTCGGCGCCGACGGGTCGTTCACCTACACCCCCGACGCCGGCTACACCGGCCCCGACGCGTTCACCTACGTGGTCCACGACCAGCGAGGTGGTGCCGACACGGCCAGCGTGTCCCTCACCGTCCAGGCCGCCCCGGTGGCGGGGGACGACGCCTACACGATCGCCGAGGACACCCCCCTCACCGTTTCCGCCCCCGGTGTGCTGGGCAACGACACCGACCCCGAGGCCGACGCCCTGTCCGCCGGATCGGCGTCCACCCCAGCCCACGGCACCGTGAGCCTCAACTCCGACGGCGCCTTCACCTACACCCCGGCCGCCGACTACAACGGCCCCGACTCGTTCACCTACACCGCCTCCGACGCCAACGGCGGCACCGACACGGCCACCGTGAACCTCACCGTCACGCCTGGCAACGACGCTCCGACGGCCGTCGACGACAGTGCCACCACCACCGCCGGCACGCCGGTCAGCGTGGCCGCTCCGGGCGTGTTGGCCAACGACACCGATCTCGACGGCGACTCCCTGACGGCCGGATCGGCCTCCACGCCGGCCCATGGCACCGTCACGCTGGGTGCCAACGGCGCCTTCACCTACAGCCCCACGGCCGGCTACACCGGATCCGACTCGTTCACCTACACGGCGAACGACGGCCACGGGGGAACCGACGCGGGACTGGTGGCCATCACCGTCACGGCCGCCACGGCGCCCACCTATCTGTCGGTCAACGACGTGACGGTGACCGAGGGCAACACCGGGTTGTCACCGGCCACCGCTGCCACCTTCACCATCACCCGCAGCGGTTCCACGTCGTCGTCGACGGCGGTGAGCTACGCCACGGCGGCCGGCACCGCCGTGGCCACCAAGGACTTCGTGGCCATTCCCGCCACCGCCGTCACCTTCGCCCCCGGCGAGACGACCAAGACGGTGACGGTGTCGGTCAAGGGCGACAGCCTGGCCGAGAACAACGAGGCGTTCACCCTCCAGCTGTCGTCGCCCCTCGGGGCCACCCTGTCCGACGACAAGGGCACGGCCACCATCGTCGACGACGAGGGGCCCATCACCGCCGGGCCCAAGACGTTCTTCGCCGTCAACGACCGGTCGGCGACGGAGGGCTCGGCCGCCGTTCCCGGCACGGTCAGCTTCACCATCACCCGCTCGGGGGTCACCACCAAGAGCTCGACGGTGACCTACGCCTCGGCCAACGGCACGGCCATCAAGGGATCGGACTACAAGGGGAAGGCGGCGACCACCGTCACCTTCGCAGCCGGCGAGACCACCAAGGTCGTCACCGTGACGCTGATCGGTGACGCCATCGCCGAGCCCAACGAGACGTTCAACCTCAACCTGACCTCGCCCACCAACGGCGTCATCTCCGACGCCGCCGGGACGGCCACCGTCGTCGACGACGACTGATCCGGCATCGAGGCGCCCGGGTCGGGGCAGATGGCCCCGGGTGGTCTCGGGAGGCTTGCCGAGGGAACAGGTGTTCGATACAATGGGCGAATGGGGTTGGCGCTGATCGAGCGGGACGACGAGCTCCACGTCATCGCCGACGGACCCGAGGACCGCCTGTCGGCGGCCATGGGGCTGCTCAACGTGGCCACCGCTGAGGTGGTCGCCTCCATCGCCGCCGCCCTGGACGACGGGGGGTGGCAGGGCTACGGCATCGTCACGCCCGAGCAGTGGGTGGCGCTACGCTGCGGGGTCGCCACCGGCCGGGCCCGGCGCCTGGTGGCGGCGGCCCGAGCGCTCCCCGTCCTGCCTGCCGCCTCGGCCGCCTTCGGCCAGGGGGCGATCAGCGAGGACCAGGTGGCGCTGGTATGCCGCCACGTCGATCCCGCCCACGACGCCGAGGTCACCGAGCTGGCCCGGCGCTGCACCGTCAACCAGCTGCGCCGGGTCCTGCCCTCGGTGTCGGCACCTGTGCCGCCGGCCGATCCCGAGCCGGGAACGGGCGAGGAGGGCGATGCCGGCTCGGCCGGTGGCGACGTGGCCGGTCGCCGTGAGGTGGCCTTCGGCAACGACGAGCTCGGCCGGTGGTGGGCCCGCGTGCTGCTGCCGGCCGACGAGGGGGCGCTGGTGCAGGCCGCCATCGAGGCGTCGCTCGACAAGCTGGTGCACGACGAGCCGGGCGGGCCGACCGGCGCCGAGCGGGGCGCCGGCCCGCTGGCGCCCCGCCTCGGCTGGTCCGACGCCGTGGTGCACCTGGCCGAGGCCGCCCTGTCCAACCTCGAGGGCTCCGGGCGCACGCCGGCCGACCGCTACCAGGTCATCTTCCACGTCGACGTCGACGACGTCGACCGCTCGTCGCTGCACCTGGGCCCGCAGGTGCCGGCGTCGATCCGCGACTACCTCACCTGCGACTCGACGGGCCGGGTGGTGCTCGAGCGCAAGGGCACCCCGATCCACGTCTTCGCCCGCATGCGCACCGTCGACGATCGCCTGCGCCGCCTCGTGGAGCGTCGGGACGGCGGCTGCGTGGTGCCCGGCTGCGGGCGCCGGCGGCGCCTGCACGTGCACCACATCATCCACGACACCGACGGCGGCACCACGGTCCCGGAGAACCTGTGCTGTCTGTGCCCGGCCCACCACCGCCTGCACCACGCCGGCAAGCTGGGCATCGACGGCGACCCCACCGTGCCCGACGGGCTGCGCTTCACCGACGGGTCGGGGAGCCTGATCCGCGGCCCCAGCCCCGACCCGCCCGACGGACCCCCGCAGCTGGCGGCCGCGGCCATGGGCCTGCCGGCGCCGGCGTGGGAGCCGCCCCACGGTGAGCGCATCGACACGAAGTGGATCACTTGGAGCTGAGCTGAGCCGGGCAGGAGCTTCGGTTCGGCGCGCCCGGGTCGGGGCGTTGCGTGGAGCCGGTGCGCGCCTCCGGTCACGGCGCGGAATGCGCCGGCGCTCGCGGTACGACGACGTCACCGGCCGCGTTTTCGATGCCAGGGAGGAGCACCCGCACGAGGATGATGCCGACGCCCCAGACCGAGAAGCTGGCACGGGACGTATGCCGGCGCTGATGCCGGTTCGATCCCTGCGAAGGTGTTGCTCAGCGTGCGGGCGATGGTCACGGCCGGGTTTGCGAAACTGGTCGACGACGTGAAGAAGTCGGCGGCCCCGATGTAGCCGCCCACCGCGAACGGCGCCACCGAGCGCCCGTGCGATCGGGCCGCCCCGAAGACGACCAGCAACAGGCCGACGGTGGCCACGACCTCCGCCGTCCAGTGGCCGCCGCCGGTGCGAGCGGTGTGCGACAGCTGCAGGGCGGGCTCGGAGAACATGGTGTTGGCGAGGACGGCCCCGGCGCATCCGCCGACGACCTGGCACGGCAGGTACGCAGCCACATCCCGTGTGGACAGGCCGCCGAAGCATCGGTCGGCCATTGTCACGACGGGGTTGTGGTGGGCACCCGATACCGTGCCGAAGGCCACGATGAGGGCGGCCAGCCCGGCCGCGGTGACGGCTGCGTTCTCGAGGAGCTGGACCCCGGCGTCGTTCGGCGACATCCGCTGGGCGGCGATCCCCGACCCGACGACGACGACGACCAGGAAGCAGCTGCCGATCCCCTCGGCCAGGCAACGCCGCCACAGGTCCGGACGGCTCAACAGCAGGGTCGCCGCTCGGTGCCGGAGCGCGATGCCGCCAGGGCGGTGGCCCCGAGCGACGCAGCGACGGTCTCCAGCTTTTCGGGTCGCAGCCGGTAGTAGGTCCAGTACCGCCACTTCTGAGTTCCGACCAGGTCGGCCTCGCGGAGGACCCGGAGGTGGTGGGAGACCAGCGGTTGGGGCACGCCGAGCTCCTCGACAAGGTGGCACACGCACAGCTCCTCGGCTGACAGCAGGAGGACGATGCGCAGCCGGATCGGCTCGGACGGAACCTTCAGCACCTCGGCCATCGCGGTATCCACATCGACGGTCATCGACATGGTGGTTGGTCGATATGGATGCCGGAAGCAAGTCCTTCGCCGGAGGGCGATGAATACCGCCTCGCCGGATCGTCCGAGTCGTGGCAGCCTTCGAGAGCCAGAAGAGAACGAGACGGGGGACGGGACCGGCGAGTGCGAGACATCCTGCGGATCATCCGCTACACGTGGGACCTGAAGCGGTACTACCTGGCCACCGCAGTGTTCGTGGTCGTGGTCGCCGTGTTGAACCAGGCCAACCCGTTCCTGCTGCGGTTTCTCGTCGACGCCGTGGTGAAGAAGGGCACCGGTGGGTCGGTTGCCACCAGCCACCTCGTGCTGCTGCTCGGGCTCCTCTTCACCGCCGGCGTGCTGATCTCGTTGATCACGAACGTGCTGGGCCACATCGGCGACCGGTTGGGCGCCAGGTTGCAGACCCTGCTCAGCCAGCGCTACTACGACCACCTGCTCGAGCTGCCGCTGGAGTTCTACGACAACTCGGTGACCGGGGCGCTCACCGCCCGCCTGGAGCGCAGCATCACCGGGATCTCCCAGCTGGTGCAGGCGATGGCGAACAACTTCATCAGCTTCTTCCTCTCCAGCCTCTTCACCCTGGTGATCCTGGCCCGGTACTCCCCGCTGGTCTCCCTGCTCCTCGCCGTGCTCTTCCCGCTGTACATCTGGCTCACCACCCGCACGAGTCGGAGCTGGCAGAAGAAGCAGGGAGGGATCAACAAGGAGAGCGACTTCGGCAACGGCCGCTTCATCGAGGCCATCGGCAACATCCGGGTGGTGAAGTCGTTCGTGAACGAGCCGACCGAGCGCAGGATCTTCGCCCAGGTGAGGCGGAACATCGAGGAGCGGACGAAGGATCAGTCGATCGAGTGGCACCGCAACGACGTGTACCGCGGCCTGAGCCTCAACATCATCTTCTTCGCCATCTACGCCATCATCATCTGGCAGGCGTTCAACGGTGCCTTCGGCCCGCTGCAGACGTCGATCGGCACCGTGGTGCTGATGCTCCAGCTGTCACTGCAGGCGCAGTTCCCGCTGTTCGCCTCGTCGTTCATCGTCGACCAGATCCAGCGGGCGGCCGCCGACAGCAAGGACTTCTTCGCCGTCATGGACCTCACGCCGGCCATCCGCGACGCAGACGGCGCGAGCGAGCTGGAGGTGACGGCGGGGAGGGTCGAGTACCGCGACGTGTCGTTCCAGTACACGGGCGGCCAGCCGGTGCTCACGGGTGTGAGCTTCGCCATCGAGCCGGGGAGCAAGCTCGCGCTGGTGGGGGAAAGCGGCGAGGGGAAGACGACGCTGGCCAACCTCCTGCTGCGCTTCTACGAGCCGACGGCCGGCAGCATCACCATCGACGGCGTCGACATCACCTCGGTCACCCAGCGGTCCCTGCGCCGCAACATCGGCGTCGTGTTCCAGGAGCCGGCCCTGTTCTCCGGCAGCGTGCGGGAGAACATCAGCTACGGCCAGGAGGACGTCGACCATGCGCAGGTGGTGGCGGCGGCCAGGGCGGCGAATGCGCATGACTTCATCGAGCGGCTCCCCGAGGGCTATGACACCCAGATCGGCGAGCGGGGCGTGAAGCTGTCGGGCGGGCAGAAGCAGCGCATCGCCATCGCCCGCGCCCTCATGAAGGACCCGCCGATCCTGCTGCTGGACGAGGCGACCAGCTCGCTCGACAGCAAGGCGGAGCGGGAGGTGCAGGACGCCCTGGAGAGGCTGATGCAGGGTCGCACGACGCTGATCATCGCCCACCGCCTCTCCACCATCCAGAACGTCGACGTCATCGTCGGCATCCGCCACGGTTCGGTCGCCGAGATGGGCTCGCCCGCCGAGCTGGCCGAGGGAGACGGCATCTACGCCGAGCTGCTGCAGCTGCAGGCTCCCACCACGGCCAACAAGGCCAAGCTCAAGCAGTACGACATCGCCCGCGTCTGACGAGGCCCGCCGGTAGCCGCCGCCGCAGGGCGTGCTCGGGGCCCCGGCTTGCCGGTCCGGCCCGTCGGGTAGGAGTCGTGCGATGACCGCTGCTGCCTCGCACTCCGACAGGGACCGACGGTGAAAGTCGTCGTAACGGGGGCGACCGGCAACGTCGGCACCAGCCTGGTGCAGGGCCTGGCCGCCGACGAGGCCGTCGACGAGATCGTCGGCGTCGCCCGCCGGGCTCCGGCCTGGTCGGTGGCGAAGACGACCTGGACGGCCCTCGACGTGCGCAGCGACGACCTGGCCGCCGCCTTCGCCGGTGCCGACGCCGTCGTCCACCTGGCCTGGTTCTTCCAGCCCGTCCGCCGGCCCCTCGTCACCTGGGAGAACAACGTGGTCGGCAGCCTCCGGGTGTTCGACGCGGCAGCCGCCGCCGGGGCAGGGGCGTTGGTGTACGCCACGTCCGTCGGCGCCTACTCACCGGGCCCCGAGGACGGCCACCGGGTCGACGAGTCGTGGCCGACGCACTCCACCCCCACTGCCGCCTACGGGCGGGAGAAGGCGTATGTGGAGCGGGTCCTGGACACGTTCGAGTTGCGGCACCCCGAGATGCGGGTCGTGCGCATGCGCCCGAGCTTCTTGTTCAAGGCCGAGGCGGCGGCCGAGCAGCGCCGCATCTTCGCCGGACCGCTACTGCCTGCCCGGTTGGTGGGCCGCAAGTGGGTACCGCTCGTGCCGGCCGTGCCGGGCCTGTCCTTCCAGGCGCTGCACACCGACGACGTGGCCGAGGCCTACCGGCTGGCCGTGGTGAACGAGGTCCGGGGCCCGTTCAACCTGGCCGCCGATCCGGTGATCACCCCCGAGGAGCTGGGCCGGGTGATGGGTGCCCGCGCCGTCCGGCTTCCCAAGGGTCTGCTCATCGGCGCCACCAAGGCTGCCTTCGGTGCCCATCTGGTGCCGGCCCCGTCCGAGCTGGTCGAGCTGTTCCTGAGCCTCCCCCTGCTGGACACCGGCCGGGCCCGGCGGGACCTGGGCTGGGCGCCGGCCCGCACCGGCACCGAGGCCGTGGAGTCGGTAATCGAGGGCTGGCGCACGGGCGTCGATCTCCCCACACCGCCGCTGCACCGCGCCGCCATGCTGTAGCGGCGCATACGGGTGTGCGTGACGGGTCCGGGGGAGGCGGGCCGGTTGCGCCGGAGACGGGCCCGAACCTCGGTCCGCCCCGTAGTCTCGCGTGTCATGTCCGCCTCCCCGCCGGTCCCGCCCGGTCCTTCGACGACCGGGGCCGGCCCGATGCCCGGCGCGCGCCGGCTGGCGGTTGGCGGTCTCTCGCTCCACTGCCTGGAGTGGACGCCCCCGCACGCGCCCGGCGTGCCCTTCCTGCTCGTGCACGGTCTGGCGTCGAACTGCCGCACGTGGGAGCGGGTGGGCGGCCGCCTGGCCGGCCACGGCCACCGCGTCGCCGCCGTCGACCAGAGGGGGCACGGCCGCAGCGACGCCCCAGCGACCGGCTACGACTTCGCCACCCTGTGCGACGACCTCGAACGGGTCCTCGACGAGCTCGGCTTCGCCCGGGCGGTGGTCGTCGGTCAGTCCACCGGCGGCAACCTCGCCGTGGAGCTGGCCGTCCGGGCCCGCCATCGTCTGGCCGGAGTGGTCGGGGTCGACGGGGGAGCGATCGAGCTCCAGGACCGCTGGCCCCGGTGGGACGACTGCGCTGCCGCCCTGTCGCCGCCCCGGCTGGCCGGCACGCCCGTCGCCGAGGTGGCGGCGATGCTGCGCCGGGCCCATCCCGATTGGGACGGGTGGGCCATCGACGCGACGCTGGCCAATCTCGAGGTTCGTGACGACGCCACGGTGGCACCCAGGCTCGCCTTCGAGCACCATCTGCGGATCCTCAGGGCCCTCTGGGAGCATCGCCCGTCGCGCCTGTTGGCGGACCTCGACGTGCCGGTGCTGCTGATCAGCGCCGACGCCGGTGACGGATCGTCGGCCGACAAGCGCGCGGCGACGGACCGCGCCGTCGGGCTGCTCCGCAGGGGGCGGTCCGCATGGATCGCCCCCGCCGACCACGACGTCCACGTCCAGCGACCGGATGTGGTGGCCGACCTCCTCCTCGGGGCGGTGAAGGACGGGTTCTTCGGGTGAGGCGCCGTGCTCAGGGCGCGCGAGCTAGCGATACTTGGTGGCGGTGATGAAGCCGGCCGTGATCATCCCGAGCCCGACGAACAGATACGTGTTCTTGGCGTCCCCTGGCAGGACCTCGAGGTAGTTGGCGATGATGACGACCATGCCGCCCAGGAGGAGCGCGAACATCAGGACCGGCACCCACTTCGGGCTGACCTTCACCTCGCGAGGGATCGGCGGTGTGTACCGACCCGACAGCGTGGGTGCCACCTGGTGCCCGCCCTTCGGCGTCACCCGGCCGGTGGTGGGACGGGAACCGGGACCCGGCTTGCGGGCGCCCTTGCCGGGCGGCTCCTTCGTCTTCGGGTCATTGCGTGCGGGCCGGGCCATGGAGGAAGGCTAGCGAAATGCCAAGGCCCCGGTACCGGCACCTCCTCGCCGTCGGCTTCGTCATCCTCGGCTTTCTCGGGGTGACCGTGGCGCGCACCCGCCCGGCCGATCCGGCGACGAGGCTCAGCCGCGAGTACCGCCTGGCCGACCTGATCGAGCGCCAGCAACGCTCGACCACGGAGCTTCGCAGCCAGGTGGCCCACCTGCGCGCCGACGTGGAGAAGGCCAGGAGCGCGCAGGCGGGGGGCGAGGCACAGGCCGCCGACCGGGAAGGACAGCTGAGCGAGCTCGGTCTGGCCGCCGGCCTGGTGGGCGTGGAGGGCCCGGGAGTGCGGGTGACCCTCGACGACTCCTCGCTCGACCGGGCGCCTTCGGGCAACGTCAACGACCTCGTGATCCACTCCCAGGACGTGCAGGCGGTGGTGAACGCGCTGTGGCGGGCCGGGGCCGAAGCCGTCGCCATCAACGGGCAGCGGCTGGTGTCGACCAGCGCCGTGCTCTGCGTCGGCAACACCCTGCTCCTCAACGGCACCGTGCACTCTCCGCCCTACACGGTGTCCGCCATCGGCGCGAGCCGTGACCGCTTCGAGGCCGACTCGCTGGTGCAGCGCCTCCACGAGGACGCCGGCGCCTTCGGCCTGCGGTTCTCGGTGGACCGGGAGGACTCGGTCGAGGTCCCTGCCTTCCGGGGCGCCACCACCCTCACCTACGCCCGCCCCGCCGCCTGAGTTCGAGGGTTCGGGTGGGCCCGCCCCGGGCTACCGTGCCGCCGTGGGAGGGCGGGTGCTCGTCGTCGACAACTACGACTCGTTCGTCTACAACCTCGTGCAGTACCTGGGCGAGCTGGGCGCCGACCCTGTCGTGCACCGCAACGACGCCATCACCGTCGACGAGGCGGTGGCGCTGCGGCCGGACGCCGTGGTCATCAGCCCGGGACCCGGGCGTCCCCGCGACGCAGGCATCAGCAACGCCGTCATCGAGCGCCTCGGCCCGGGCACGCCGCTGCTCGGTGTGTGCCTGGGCCACCAGTGCATCGGCGAGGTGTTCGGCGGGTCGGTGGTCCGCGCCCCGGAGATCATGCACGGAAAGACCTCCAGCGTGCGCCACCTGGGTCTAGGGGTGATGGCGGGGCTCTCCAACCCGTTCGAGGCCACCCGCTACCACTCGCTGGTCGTCGACCCGTCATCGGTCCCCGACGTGCTGGAGGTCACGGCGGAGACCGAGGACGGCGTGATCATGGGCCTGCGGCACCGCACGTTGCCGATCGAGGGCGTGCAGTTCCACCCCGAGTCGATCCTCACCGGCGAGGGCAAGGCCCTGCTGGCCAACTTCTTGGCGTCGGCGGCCTCTGCGGATCCGGTTTCGCCGCGCTGAGCCCTATGTGCTCGGCGGGAAGATCGTGATCGACGTGGTGGACGTGGTCGACGTCGACGACGAGGACGAGGACGACGACGACGAGGAGGAGGACGAGGAGGACGACGACGCGGAGGTCGTCGTCTCGGCACCCGTCGACACGTAGATCTTCACGGTCGTGCCCTTCTCGACCTCGGTCTTGGCCGGCGGATCGGTGCGGACGACGTTGCCCTTCGTGATCGTGGGCGAGGCCTCCTGGAGCGTCTGTACGCGCAGGCCGGCGTTGACGATGTCGTCGGAGGCCGCCACGGCGTCCTTGTTCACCACATCGGGGACCGGGACCTTGGGCTTGCCCGACGACACGGTGAGGTGGACGGTGGAGCCCTTGGGGGCGGGGGTACCCGGCGTCGGCGTCTGCGCAGTGACGCGGCCCAGTGCGGCGGTGTCGTCCGGTTCCCGGGTCGTGTCGGCCTGCAGGCCCAGCCGCTCGAGGGCGCTGAGGGCGTCCTCCTCGTCGCCGCCGACCACGTTGGGCACCTCCACCGGTTTGGCGCCCTGGCTCACCTTCAGGGTCACGGTGGACCCCTTCTCCACCCGGGTGTCGCCCTCCGGGTCCTGGTCGAACACGACGTTGGCGTCGGCCTCGTTGTCCTCCAGGTCTCGTTGCACGGTGAAGCCGAGCCCCTTGAGCGTCTGCTCCGCCTGGTCGAACGTCTGGCCCTTGACGTTGGGGACGGTGACCGGCCGGGCGGAGGTGTCGTCGCCGAAGATCCCGAGCGTCTTGCCGAGCAGGAACAGGAGCACCACCAGGGCGGCCAGCATGGCGAACAGCAGGATCACGTAGGCGCCGGTGCGTCGGGGCCTCCCCGGCTCGGGGACCGGACCGGGCGCCCGCCGGCTGACGGTGGTGGCCTGGGCACGGGAGGCGGCGGGCTGGACGACGGTGGCGTTGGGCGACGGCTCCGACCAGGCGACCGGCGCCGCCAGCACAGTTCGGCCCTGCTGGTAGCGCACCAGGTCGGCCCGCAGCTCCTCGGCGCTGGCATAGCGGTCGGCGGGGTCCTTGGCCATGGCCTGGAGGACGATGGCCTCGAAGGCGGCCGGGATCGCCGGGTTGAGCTGGCGGGGCGGGACCGGCTCCTCCCGGACGTGCTTGTAGGCGATGGTGACCGGGTTGTCGCCGGCGAATGGCGGCTTCCCCGTGACCATCTCGTAGAGGACGACGCCGAGGGAGTAGACGTCGCTGCGCTGGTCGACGCCGTAGCCCTGAGCCTGCTCGGGGGAGAAGTACGTGGCCGTCCCCATGACCGCCCCCGTCTGGGTGAGGTTCTCCTGGGTGTTCTTGGCCCGGGCGATCCCGAAGTCGGTGACCTTGACGTGCTCGTTGGCGTCGAGGAGGACGTTGCCCGGCTTCACGTCGCGGTGCACCACGCCGTTGCGGTGGGCGAAGGCGAGGGCGGCGGCCACGTCGGCGCCGATGGTGGCGGCCCGGTCGGCGAGCAAGGGCCCCTGGGAGCGAATCAGGGCCGACAGCGGGCGGCCGTCGATGTACTCCATGACGATGTAGTAGGTGTCGCCCTCCTCGCCCCAGTCGTAGACGGAGACGATGTTCGGGTGGCTCAGGTTGGCTGCGGACTGCGCCTCCCGCCGGAAGCGCTCCACGAACGAGCGGTCGACGGACAGCTCCGGGAAGAGCACCTTGAGGGCGACCCGCCGGTCGAGCAGCTGGTCTCGGGCCAGGTAGACCTCGGCCATGCCGCCGCGCGCCACCTGGCGGAGGATCTCGTAGCGGTCGCTGTAGACCTGGGCGGGCTGCTGGGCCATCTGCTCTCCAGCCTACGAGGTGCCCAACGCCGCTTTGAGGACGGCTTGGGCGATGGGAGCGGCTATGCGGCCGCCGGTGACGGTGTCGCCGAGGCCGGGCTGGCTCTCCACGATGACCGCCACTGCGACCCTCGGTTGCTCGGCCGGCGCGAAGGCGATGAGCCACGCGTGCGAGTTGTCGCCGACCGTCTGGGCGGTGCCGGTCTTGGCGGCGACCTGCACGCCGGGGACGGCGGCCCGCCCGGCGGTGCCGTTGTTGACGACGGTGATCATCATGTCGCGCAGCGCCGCCGCGTTCTGCGGCTCCATCGCCTTCATCCACTGCGCCGGCTGGGCGGAACGCACGAGCTCGCCCTCGCTGTCGCGGACCTCGGCCAGGACGTGCGGCTTCATGATGACGCCGCCGTTCGCCACGCCCGCCGCCACCAGCGCCATCTGCAACGGCGTGGCCGCCACGTCCTGCTGGCCGATGGCCGACTTGGCCAGCGCCGGCTGATCCTGGCGGAAGGCGGCCACGTCGGGGAACGTCGAGCGGGCCACGGCGGGCAGGTCGAGTGGCGGTTTGGTGTTGAAGCCGAAGTCGCCCGCCTCGCCGGCCAGCGCCTCGGCGCCCATGTCGAGCCCGAGCTGCGCGAACCCGGTGTTGCACGACACCCGCAGCAGGTCGGGCAGGGTGCCGCCGCACGCGCTCTTCCCGAAGTTCGGGAGGTTGGCGTCGGTCTGGGGGAGGTCGAGGTCGCGCAGCACCGGGTAGGGCTTCGTGGCCAGCTCCGGGTGTCGCTCCAGTGTGGCGGCAGCCGTCACGACCTTGAACGTGGACCCTGGGGCGTAGCTGCGTCGGTACGCCCTGGGGAGCAGCGGCTTGCCGGGGTCGTCCTGCAGCGACGTCCAGGCCGCCTGCACCGCCTTCTGGTCGTGGGCGGCGAGCGGGTTGGGATCGAACGACGGGTTGCTCCACATGGCGAGCACGGCGCCGTCCGTGGGGTTGAGGGCGACGACCGCCCCGGTGCGGTTGCCCAGGGCGTCGCGAGCCACCTGCTGGAGCGCCTTGGAGAGCGTCAGCGTGACGTTGCCGGTGCGGGTGCGGTCGGTCACCAGGTCGGTGAGCTTCTTGAGCCCGACGCTGCGGCCGGCCAGGTCCGCGTTGAACGTCCGCTCCACCCCTTCGGTGCCGTAGGTGAACGAGAAGTAGCCGCCGACGTGGGCGAACAGGGCGCCTTCGGGGTACTGCCGCAGTCGCTCGAAGTCGTCGTTGCTCGGGACCGACTGGGCCACGATGGCGCCGTCGGCCGTCTGGATGACCCCACGCTCGCGGCTGAAGTCCCGGACGATGGCTCGTGTGTTCCCGGGCGCCGTCGCCAGCTTGTCCGCCCGCACGACCTGGAGGTCGTTCAGCTTGGCGAACAGGATGAAGAACATCACAATGAGCACCACGGCGAGCTTGCGTATCTGGCGATCCATCAGACCGCCGATCGCACGGTCTCGTCCGCCACGCCCGCCGCTTCTGCCGCCGCCCGCCACCGCCGCTCGGAGGTGTCGTTCGAGATGCGCAGCAGGAGGGCGAGCAGGATGTAGTTGGCCACGAGGGACGACCCGCCGTAGCTGATGAACGGCAACGTCACGCCGGTCAGGGGGACCACGCGGGTCACACCGCCGACGATCACGAACGTCTGGACGGCGACGATCACGGTGAGGCCGGTGGCGAGGAGCTTCTCGAACGGCTGGTCGGCCCGCAGGGCGATGCGGAGCCCGGCACCGACGATCAGCACGAAGATCACCAGCACGGCGACGGTGCCCAGCAGGCCCAGCTCCTCGCCGATGGCGGCGTAGATGAAGTCCGTGGTGGCGGCCGGGATCTTGCCCGGCGAACCGAGCCCCGGGCCCGTCCCGGCGAAGCCCCCGGAGCCGAAGGCGTACGCCGCCTGGACGAGCTGGTACCCCTCGGCATCGGCACGCGACCACGGGTCGAGCCACGTCTCCACCCGCACCCGGACGTGCGTGAAGGCCTGGTAGGCGAAGACGGCCCCGGCCGAGAACAGGCCCAGGCCGAGTCCCAGGTACACGGCCTGGTCCGTCGCCACCCACAGCATGGAGATGAACAGGGCGAAGAAGAGCAGCGAGGACCCGAGGTCCTTCTCGGCCGTCATGACGAGGAGCGAGGCGCCCCACGCCATCAGGATCGGGCCGAAGGCCCGGCCGCGCGCCGCCGCGGTGGCGCCGGCGAGGAGCTCGCGCTTCTCGACCAGGTACGAGGCGAAGAAGATGGCCAGCGCCACCTTGGCCAGCTCCCCGGGCTGGAACGTGATCGTGCCGAGCCTCACCCACAGCCGGGCGCCACGGATGTTGCGGCCGACGCCGGGCAGCAGGGGCATGAGGAGCAGGGCCACGCCGAGCAGGGCGAAGCTGTAGCGGTACCGCTCGAGATCCCGCACCCGCCGGACGACGGCGAGGGTGCCGACGAAGGCGGCGATGCCGAGTCCCGTCCACACCGCCTGGAGGCCGGCCAGGTCGGGATCGAGGCGGGCGATGAACACGTAGCCCATGCCGTTCAGGACGGCGACGAGCGGAAGCAGCGTGGCGTCGGCGGCAGGGGCCAGGATCCGCACGGCCACGTGTGCCGACCCGAACAGGGCCAGGATGACGAGCAGGAAGGGGCCGACGTCGGCCGGCACCGAGGCCGACTTGCCGAGCGCGGCCAGCGTGTACAACGAGCCGGTGCACAGCACCGCCAGCACCACCAGGCCCAGCTCGGTGCGCCGCCGGTGCAGGACGGCGCCGGCCGCCCGCCGGGTGAACGTCACGGGCGGCTCACGGCGCTGCGGGTGGCGCCGTCGCCGCCGTCGGGGCGACAGTGGGCGGCGGGAGCGTGGTCGTCGTGGTGGTGGTGGTGGTGGACGCCTCCTCCTTGATCTTGGCCACGTAGCGCAGGGCGGCGTGCAACGACGGCTCCTCCTTGCCGGACCGGAGGACCTCGACGCGTGCCGGGGTCAGCTCGTCGGCAACGACACCGGTGCGGTCGGCGACGGTCGGGTCGAACCACAGGAGCCCGCCGGGGCGGCCCTTGTAGATCACCACCTCGTCGCCGTCGACGCCCACGAAGTACCCGCCGCGGGCGAAGAAGCCGATGGCCGCCGCCGCTCCGGCGACGAGGACGACCAGGGCGGTGAGGAAGACGGCGGCGCGCAAGGTGACGCGCCGCTCTCCCGGGCGGTCGGCCGCCGGGACAGGCGCCTCCCGGTCGACGGCTGCCTGCGGCCGGGGGCTGGTCCAGTGGGCCGGCGCTCCCGGCGCAGCGTCGCCGATCCGACCGGCCCCGGGGCCCACGTCGGTGATCGCACTGCGGGCCCCGCCCGCCGGGCGTCCGACGTGCGTGGTCTGTTCGGCCACCTCCGCTTCGGCGGCGGCAGTCGCGGCCGCGGTCCGCCCACCCGATGCGGCCGCCCGGGCCGATGGCCGCGACCTGGGCGGGGAAGGCGGCTTGTCGGCCACCGCCGCCGACGCTCGGGCCGCCCGGTCCCCGTCGTCCACCACGTCGACGACCACAACCGTGATGTTGTCGTTTCCGCCGCTCTCCCGGGCCATGCGCACCAGCTCGGCGGCTGCCTCCTCGGGGTCGGGCAGGCGCCGAGCGACGGCCGCGATGGTGTCGTGGTCGACCTCGTTGAACAGGCCGTCGCTGGCCAGCACGAGCCGGTCACCGCTGTAGGGGATGATGGCGAAGCAGTCCACCTCGACCTCGGGTTCGTTGCCGAGGACGCGCGTGAGCATGTTGCGCTGCGGGTGGCTGACCGCCTCCTCGGGCGTGATCCGACCCGCCCGCACCAGCTCCTCGGGCACGCTGTGGTCGTCGGTGATCTGGTCGAGGCGACCGTCGCGGAAGAGGTAGACGCGCGAGTCGCCCACGTTGGCGACGGCCAGTACCTCCTCGTCGTCGCCCGTCGGGACCAGCGCCACCGCCGTCATGGTGGTGCCCATGCCGCGCAGCTGGGGGTGCTCGAGCGCCTTCTCCCACACCGCCCGGTTGGCGTTGCGCACGCCGTCGGCCAGGCCGTCGGCGGTGGGGTCGGCCTCGAAGGCGACCTTGAGGGCGGTGACTGCGGTGAGGGAGGCCTCCTCGCCTCCCGCTGCCCCACCCATGCCGTCGGCCACAGCGAAGAGCGGGTCGTCCACGAGGAACTGGTCCTGGTTGTTGCGCCGGACCCGGCCCACGTCGGAGGCTGCACCCGAGCGCAGCGTGGTCACCTCGTCACCTCGAGCACGGTACGGCCGACCTGCACGCGGTCTCCCCGGCGGAGGGCCACGGGGGACGTGACCGCCTTGGCGTTGAGGTAGGTGCCGTTCGTGGACCCGAGGTCCTCGAGCCACAGACGGCCGTCCTTGCGGAAGATGCGCGCGTGCAGCTGTGACGCGTAGCTGTCGTCGGGGAGAGCCACCTGGCATCCGCTGGCCCGTCCCACCGTGAGCTCGTCGCCGAGGTCGTACGAGGTGCCCCGCCGGTCGGCCGGCTCCACGACCCGCAGGCGCGTGCTCTCGACGCTGCCGGCCCGGGCCGGGGCGGCGGCGGGGGCCGCCACGCCGCCGTACCTCGACGCGGGGGGCAGGGGTGCCGCCGACGGAGCGTTGACCTCGGCCCACACCGCCCAGAGGACCCGGGCGAAGAAGAGCCACAGCAGGGCCAGGAAGAAGAACTTGAGGATCGTGAGAAGTGATTCCGGCACGTGGGGACCGCTGCCTTAGGAGGCCTCGAACCGCATCGAGGTACTGCCGACGGTGACCTCGTCGCCGTCGTTGAGGCGGCGCTCCTTGACACCGCCGCCGTTGACCTTCGTGCCGTTGGTGGAGCCGAGGTCGACGACCACCACGTTGCTCCCGAGCCTGCGCACCTCGGCGTGTCGCCGGCTCACGCTCTCGTCGGTGAGCACCACCGTGCAGTCGGCCATGCGGCCGATGGTGACGGGATCGTCCGCCACCGGGACGCGGGTGCCGTCGGAGAGCACGAGGGCGCCGACCGCTTCGCCCGCCACCGCCTCCTGCACCGTCCCCGACACCAGGAACATGCCCGGCGACACGGACTCGTCGGTCTCCATGGCCACTTTCACGGGCCCGACGAACACGTAGCCCTCGCCGCGGGCGTGCTCTCGGGCGGCGTCGGCCAGCTCGCGGACGAGGGCGTCGGCGAAGGAGTCGAAGCGCTCCCGGTCGGCCGGCGACAGGGCGAACACGAAGGCGTTGGGGGCGATGGTGCCCCGCACGCCGACGGTGCGGTTGGCGTCCATCTCGCGAGTCAGCCGGCGCCCCAACTCGACCGGTTGGAGGCCGCCGCGGAACGCCTTGGCGAACACGCCTTCGACAAGGTGCTCGAGCCGGCGCTCGAACTGCTGGAGTCCCATGATCGACGCGGAGCATACCCGTGGAGGCCGTTTGTCAGCCTTACGGGGACGCCTCGGCATCGGCTACCTTGTCGTCCTGCCCTCGGGCGAGTGGCGGAATTGGCAGACGCGCAGGATTCAGGTTCCTGTGTCCGAAAGGATGTGGGGGTTCAAGTCCCCCCTCGCCCACGCTGAAGTCGCAGTTCAGCGGCTATTTCTCTGTGGCGAAAGGCCGGGACTTCTACCGGACTTCTACCGTTGCGCTCGCAACGTCCGGATGACAGCGGTGACAAGCGGTGACATCGGCCACGAAACGCCCAGGTCAGACGGGCGCACTCCGGGTTCCCGGCCCGAGGTCGGAACCTTCGCCGGGGACCTTGACTTCGTGGCCCTCGTCGAGGGAAACGTGGGCCTCATCGCCGTGTCGCCCCGTAGCCTGTCGTTGCCCATGGAGTAGCTCAGCGGTCAGAGCGCCCGGCTCTTAACCGGGAGGGCGCAGGTTCGACTCCTGCCTCCATGTCTCATGTCGTCGACCGATCGGGAAGTCGATGGCTCGCCGAGGGTGATCGTCGTACGCTGGCTTGCTCATGGAGTAGCTCAGCGGTCAGAGCGCCCGGCTCGGACCGGGAGGGCGCAGGTTCGATCCCTGCCTCCATGTCTATGGACGGCGATCCTCGACCCGACAAGCGTATGGCGGCGTCGCCCATGTACGCGCTTGGCCGGCTTCAGCGCGCCATCGAGACGGCGTCGAACCATCCGGATCCGGAGACACGCCAGAGGGGCGAGGCGAAGGCCTTGGCGTGGGAGGCGATCCTTAGCGCCATGTCGGCCGGGACGTTGGACGTCGGCTCGCGGACGCCCGTTGCGAACACGCCGGCATGGGTGACGCTCGAAGTCGCGCACGGCGGATTCGCCACCGGGCGGTATGTCGCCGAGGGGCCGCTGGACGACGACGAACAGCGCCTGCTCGAACGGCTGCCGCTAGCTGGTAACGCCAGCGACCGAGCTCGACTGAACACGTGGTTCCTCAGCGACGAAGGCTTGGCCCACCTGTCCGCGATGCTGGAACGCGGTCAGTACGCCGTCGATGCGCCGGAGCATGGCGCGCTGCTCATCGCCGCCTGGCTGGTCGACAACGGACAAGACTCTCTTGCTCTCGACGTCGTCGCCGAGCTGTATCCCCTGATCGATCGGCTGCGGTTCTACCCGGTCGAGACAGACCGGCCACCGACAAGCGGTGCGGTCGTACACCTCCGCTCGGCCGGCGAGGTGTCGGCGCAGCTCACTCGCGTCACCGTCCCGCCCCAGGTCGCGGCCATGAACGAGGCCATCCGCACCTGGCTCCCCCTCTACGACCGCCTCACCGCCTTGTGGCTCGACACCGTGCGGGACGACTGGCCGTGCCGAAGCTGGCCGGACGACTGGGCGGAGCGCCGCGCCCGTTGGCTCGCTGACTTCGAGACCGCGGAAGGGGCCGCGCCGCTGTGCGGCGAGCACCGCAAGCCGCGCAGCACCCTCTTCATCCTCCGTGAGGCGCTGGAACGATGCGAGGCGGACAGCATCGCTCTCAGCGGCCGCGACGTCGGCCGCGTCCGGATGGCGCTACGGCGATCGGTGGCCCGATGGGGCGATCCGGCGTCGCTGCAGCGAGCGGCGCTGCGCTCGAAGCAGAACGAGTGGGCATCGCGCCCCACGCACAAGCAGGTCGCCGACGTGCTCGTCGAGCGGCTGGCGGCAGTGCCGCAGAACGCCGGCATCGCCGATCTTGAGCCGTTCGTTGTGCCGGTCCATGTCAGCGATCCAACTGAGCGAGACCTCTCGGTGCCCGACTCGTTTGTCCGCAAGGTCGAGCGGGCCTTGGAGGCTCCGATCGAGGAGTTGATCGAACGCCGCGTCGTGCCATCAAGCGAGGTGCTCGCCGACGTGCTCCCTCAGATCACCTCCCACGTCGCCGCGGGCGCGTTCGACGACGCCAAGCTGCGCGAGCTCTACGCCCGCATCTACGCCGCGTTCCGGCATCGTCGCTCGCTCCTGCTGCTCAACCTCGAACATCAGGTCCAGATCGACGAGCTCCCGTGGGTGAAGGCGATTGAGCCCTTCCGGCAGCGCAATGCGGACACCCGCGTCAAGGCACGGGACACCCTGCGCCACGCCACGCTGCTCGCGTTCAGCTCGTTCCCCCAGACCATCCTCCCGAACCCGCTTGTCAGCGAGCTAACCGCACTTGCGAAGCAGGCCGAACTCAACCTCCCTCTCGTCGAAGAGGTCGCCGCCGACATCTTCATGGGCACCTTCACGCTCAAGTGGCGAGAGGCCGCCGCCATCGCCTCCGACCTCATGGCCGGAACCCTCTATGCCCGCTACTACGACCTGCCCATCACCGCAGCGTGGCCGCCGCTCGATAATCGGACGCCCGGCCTGGCAGAACGCGTGAAGACCCGCTGGGGCAAGAAGACGGCCGTCGACTTCGCGCAGGTCTGCAGCGAGCGGTCACGAGAAGCGGCCCTCGGCGACGGAAGCTTCGTCGCCCGCAACGGCACCCTGATCGAGCAGAGCCAGATCCTCACCACCCACAACCTGGCGCAACTCGTCGATCGGTTGGCAATCACCGGCCGAGTTACAGACTCGGGCGCCGAGTGGGCGGCGGCCGCATTCGCGTGGATCGTCA
>DATAIT010000074.1 GCA_036262515.1 Acidimicrobiales bacterium
GGCCGTGGGCGACCTGTCGGTCACCGAGGGCAACTCGGGCACCACGTCGGCCACCTTCACCGTCACCCGCTCGGGGGACACCTCGGGCACCTCCAAGGTCACCTACGCCACCGTGGCCGCCACGGCCGTCGCCCCGAGCGACTTCACCGCCGTGTCGGGCACGCTCACCTTCGGGCCCGGCCAGACCACCAAGTCGGTGACGGTTTCCGTCATCGCCGACACCGCCAACGAGGCCAACGAGACGTTCAGCCTCAAGCTCTCCTCGCCGCTGGGGGCGGTGATCTCCGATCCCAAGGGCGTGGTCACCATCGTCAACGACGACCCCGTCCCCGGACCGACCACCTTCCTCACCGTCAACGACGTGTCCATCACCGAGGGGGCGGCGGCCACGTCGGCCTTCGTCACCTTCACCATCACTCGCAGCGGGGTCACCACCGGCTCGTCCACGGTCACCTACGCCACCGCCAACGGCACGGCCACGTCGGGCAGCGACTACAAGGCCAAGGCGGCCACCGCCGTGACCTTCGCCGCCGGTGAGACCACCAAGACGGTGTCGGTCAAGGTGTTCGGCGATGCCACCGTCGAGCCCGACGAGACGTTCAAGCTCAAGTTGTCGTCGCCCACCGGAGCCACCATCTCCGACGGCACCGGCATCGCCACCATCGTCAACGACGACTGATGTCGCATCCCCGTCGGAGAACCCATCGCATGATCTCGAACCGAGGAGCGACGGTATGAGGCGCACTGGACTTCGTGGTCAGGGCAGGTCGATCGCAGCGGCCATGCTGTGCTCCGCGACCCTGTCGGGGCTACTCATGGGTGCGAGCCAGCTCCCGGCAGGCGCTGCCGACGGTGACCCGACAGCCATGCTCCTGAAGGACGTGAACGCGGGTGGCGACGACTCCTCGCCCCAGAAGTTCGTCCAATTGGGGAGCCGGGTGCTCTTCGTCGCCCAGGACGGCACCGGGGCGAGATGGTGGGCGAGTGACGGAACCCCCTCCGGCACGGCGCGGGTGCAGGCGGGAGGCGGGCCTGGTGGCATCAGCCAGCGATACACGGTCGCCAACGGCAGCGTGTTCTTCGGCGGGAACGACGGGAGCACCGTCGGCAGCGAGCTGTGGAAGACCGACGGAACCGACGCGGGCACGCTGCTCGTGCGCGACATCAACCCGGGAACCGGCAGTGCGATGAGCGCCTCGAGCGCGGAGTTCGCAACGGTCGGCAACACGGTGTTCTTCACGGCCAACGACGGCACCCACGGCAGCGAACTGTGGAAGACCGACGGCACCTGGGACGGCACCGTTCTGGTCAAGGACATCGTGGCCGGATCGCCTGGCCCGAACATCACCGGTCTCACCGCAGTCGGGACGACGCTGTTCTTCAGCGCCAACGCCGGATCTGCTGCCGGCGCCGAACTGTGGAGGAGCGACGGAACCGAGGCCGGGACCGTGATGGTGAAGGACATCGCCGCCGGTTCGGGCTCGTCGAGCCCGAGTCGGTTCGCCGTGATCGGTTCCACGGTGTACTTCAGCGCCTTCGTCGCCGCGCTGGGCCAGGAGCTCTGGAAGAGCGACGGCACCGATGCCGGCACCGTCGTGGTGAAGGACATCGGGGCCGGGAGCGCCGGAAGCGACCCGGGCCAGCCCCTGGTGGTCGGTTCCAACCTCTACTTCAGCGCCGATGACGGCACGAGCGGTGCCGAGTTGTGGAAGAGCGACGGCACCACGGCGGGCACTGCGATGACCAAGGACATATCGCCGGGCCCGAGTTCGTCCGTGGCGGCCAATCTCACGAACGTGATCGCCACGGGCAGCACCGTCCTCTTCCAGGCCAACAACGGCAGCAGTGGCGACGAGCTCTGGAAGACCGACGGCACGGCGGCCGGCACCGTCCAGGTCAAGGACATCCAGCCCGGCGCCGGCGGCGGCGTCCCGAGCGCCTTCGCGGCGGTCGGCTCCACCGCCTACTTCTCGGCCACCGACGGTGCGACCGCGCCGGCCACCGGGACCGAGCTGTGGAAGAGCGACGGCACCGGCGCCGGCACGGTCCTGGTCAAGGACATCAACCCCGGGGCGGCGAGCTCGTCGCCGCTGTTGCTGACCTCGGCGCTCGGCACCGTGTTCTTCGCGGCCGGCGACTACAGCGCTGCAGTCAGCCACGGTCGGGAGCCGTGGCGGGTGCGCAACAACTTCGCGCCCGTGGCCGCCAATGACGCCTTCTCGACCAGCGTCGGCAGTCCCCGCACCGTGGCCGCGCCCGGTGTGCTGGCCAACGACACCGACGCCGACGGCGACGCGCTGAGCTCAGGCTCGGCCAGCGCTCCCGCCCACGGCAGCGTGACGCTCAACGCCAACGGGTCGTTCGTCTACACCCCCACAGCCGGTTTCAGCGGCACGGACAACTTCACCTACGTCGCCGGCGACGGCATCGGGGGCAGCGCGACCGCAACCGTGACCATGACGGTGGCCGGCACCAACCAGGTCCCGGTCGCGACCGCCGACAGCTACAGCACCAACGAAGACACCGCGTTGAACGTGGGCGCGCC
Source organism: Acidimicrobiales bacterium (assembly GCA_036262515.1). GTDB lineage: Bacteria > Actinomycetota > Acidimicrobiia > Acidimicrobiales > JAHFUS01. The sequence continues at coordinate 2,546 of DATAIT010000074.1, forward strand.
GGGCGTGCTGGGCAACGACACCGACGGCAACGGTGACGTGCTGGCTGCCGGCTCGGCCAGCGCTCCCGCCCATGGCACCGTCGCCCTCGGTTCCGCCGGGAGCTTCACCTACACACCGGCCGCCAACTTCGCCGGTACCGACAGCTTCACCTACGTGGCCGACGACGGCCAGGGCGGCACGGCCACGGGCACTGTGACGATCACCGTGGTTGCGGTCAACGACGCGCCGGCAGCCGTCGCCGACGCCTACTCCACCACCGTCGACACCCCCGTGACGGTGCCGGCCCCGGGCGTGTTGGGCAATGACACCGACGTCGAGGGCGGCCCGCTGACCGCCGGCTCGCCCGGCGTGGCGTCCCACGGCACGGTCACCCTCAACGCCGACGGGTCGTTCACCTACACGCCGACGGCGGCCTTCTATGGCACGGACACCTTCACCTACGTCGCCACCGACGGCAACGGCGGCGCCACCACCGCCACCGTCGCCATGAGCGTCTTCGGGGAGAACTCCGTCAGCTCGGTGCGTGGCTACGCGTGCGCCTACAGCACCAGCATCGGCCTGTTCGGCGGGGCGATCGAGCACAACGGCTGCACGCGGCCCGTGGCGACCACCGACCTGTCGTATTCGCCGGCGCTCACCCTGCCGTCGAGCGGTTCGCCGTCGCCGCTGTTCGCCGAAGACCCCGATGGCGCCAAGGCGAACCTCGGTCCCGGGCCGGTGTTCGGTGGTCGGTGGCCGCTGGACATCGCCGTGGCGCCGGTGTCGGGACCCCTTCGGGTCGCCGTGCAGGGATCGCCGGCCGAGGGATCGGTCACCGCTGTCGCCGACATCGCCTACAATCCCACCCCGGCCCAGTGCTACGGCGAACCGGCCGGTACGACCAACTGCACCGCACCCGGAGGCTGGGGGCCCTACCCGGTCGAGGGCGACTCGCTCCACGTGGAGTGCACGGCCACCAAGGACGGCGTCTCCGGCTCGACGACACTGGTCAACTCGGAGCTGTCCCAGGCGACGACCCCGCAGGGCGAGCCGATCGACATCATTCCCATCCCCGACAACCCGCCGGTCAACTACACCCAGGAAGGCGCGATCAATGTCGTCGGCGACTACTTCACCGCCGTCTACAACGAACAGATCTGGAACCCTGACGGGTCGCTCACCGTCATCGCGTCGCACATGTACCTGTTCGGGCCCACCGCCGTCGGCGAAGAGATCAGGGGTCAGGTGACCTGTGGCACCAATCCGCACGCCACCACGCCACCGGACACCGACCCGCCGACGTGTCGAACCGCCATCCGCCACTACAACTACACTCCCGGGATCGAGCAGGCCGGCGTCTTCGACACCCGCGGCCTCCAGTCGATCACCAACGTCCAGGCCACCAACGGCCAGGTGAAGATCGGAGCCAACCCCGGCTCCCCCTACCCGTATCTGAGGTTCGTCCCGGGCCAGACCGGGCCCCTCATGCTCAGTGCCACGCGCAGCGACCAGTCGCTGCCCATGCACTGGTCCTTCGACGCCACCGATGTCGCAGGCAACACGAGCCACTGCACGGGGGTGGAGACTGCCCCGACGCCGGGAAACGACTCGTTCAGCGCAGCGGAAGATGCGTCGCTGACCATCGCCGCGCCCGGTGTGCTGGCCAACGACACCGACGCCGACGGTGATCCCGTGAGCGCCGCCGTCGCCGGCGCCCCTGCCCACGGCACCGTCACCATGGGCGCCAACGGCGCGTTCACCTACACACCGAACGCCAACTTCAGCGGCATCGACTCGTTCACCTACAACGTCAGCGACGGCACCGGACTGAACAGCGTGGGGACGGTCACCCTCACCGTGGGCGGCGTGAACGACGCACCGGCTGCGGTGGGGGACTCGTACTCCACGAGTGAGGACACTCCCCTCACGGTGTCCGCTCCCGGCGTGGTGGGCAACGACACCGATCCCGACGCCGACACCCTGACCGCGGTCAAGGTCGCCAACCCGGCCCACGGGACCGTCATCGTCAACGCCAGCGGAGCGTTCACGTACGCCGCGGCCGCCAACTACAGCGGCTCCGACTCGTTCACCTACAAGGTCAACGACGGCACCGTCGACTCCAACGTGGCGACGGTGTCCCTCACGGTGACAGCGGTGAACGACGCGCCCGTGGCCGGCGACGACACCGCCGCCACCGCCTACGGCGCGCCGGTCACCGTCGCCGCTCCCGGGGTGCTGGCCAACGACACCGACGTCGAAGGGGACCCCCTCACCGCCGGCTTCGCCTCCACGCCCGCCCACGGCAGCGTGACTCTGGCTGCCAGCGGCTCGTTCACCTACACGCCGTCGGCCGGCTTCAGCGGTTCCGACACCTTCACCTACACCGCCTCCGACGGCCAGGGCGGCACCGACACCGCCACGGTGACGGTGGCGGTGGCGGCGCCCATCGGCCCCACCTACGTGTCGGTCAACGACGTCACGGTGACCGAGGGCAACACCGGGCTGTCGCCCGCCACCGCCGCCACCTTCACCATCACCCGCTCGGGCGACACGGTTGCGTCGACGACGGTGACCTACGCCACCTTGGCCGGCACGGCGGCGGCCACCAAGGACTTCGTGGCCCTCCCCGCCACGGCGGTGACCTTCGGGCCGGGGCAGACGACCAAGACGGTCACGGTGTCGGTCAAGGGTGACACGGTGGACGAGGCGAACGAGACCTTCAGCCTCATTCTGTCCTCGCCCGTCGGCGCCACGTTGTCGGACACCAAGGGCACGGCCACCATCGTCGACGACGAGGGCGCCATTACCGCCGGGCCCAAGACGTTCTTCAGCGTCAACGACCTGTCGGTGACCGAAGGCTCCGCAGCAGTACCCGGCACGGCCACGTTCACCATCACCCGCTCGGGGAGCACCACCAAGAGCTCGACGGTCACCCACGCCACGGCCAACGGCACCGCCGTCAAGGGGTCCGACTACAAGGCCAAGGCGGCCACCACCGTCACCTTCGCCGCCGGGGAGACCACCAAGGTCGTCAGCGTCAAGCTCATCGGCGACGCCGTCGCCGAGGCGGCGGAGACGTTCAACCTGAATTTGTCGGCGCCCACCAACGGGGTCATCTCCGACGCCGCCGGCGTGGCCACCATCGTCGACGACGACTGATCTCCCACCGCGGCGCTCCGGACCGCGCCCCAGGCCCGTTGGGACCGATCCGGGGCGCCCGCACCCATGCCGTTCCTTCGGCATGGTATCAGGGAGTTGTCGTGGTGGTGGTGGCGGCGGCCGTCGTCGTCGTGGTCGACGACGACGACGTCGTCGAGCTGGTGGTGGAGGGAGCGAGGGTGGTCGTGGTCTGTCGTGCCTTGGGCGTCGTGGTCGTCGTCGTTGCGATCGGCTGGGGCAGCGTGACAGCGGTGGTCGTGGTGCTGGTCGCCGGGAGGGACGTGTCGGTGAGGACCATGGTCGTCGACGACGACGTCGACGAGCTTGTCGTCGAATTGCCCGGGGGGACGGCCGCCGGTGCGCCGGCGTCGAGCCGCTTGAGGCCGAGGCTGTCCGGTGTGGCCGTGAACACCTTCTGCTGCGGGAGCCCGTCGACGGCCTGGCGCATGGTGGATGCCCAGATCAACGCCGGGAAGGACCCGCCGGTGACCTTGCGCCCGTGCACATTCGTCATCGGGACGCTGCCCTCGGGATGTCCGACCCACACGGCGGTGGCGAGCTGGGGAACGAACCCCACGAACCAGGCGTCGCCATATTCCTGCGTGGTGCCGGTCTTGCCGGCCTGCGAGCGGCCGATGTCGGCGCCCCTCCCCGTACCCTCGCGGACGACGCGCTCCAGCGCAGCGTTGAGGACGCCGACCTCACGAGGCTCGAAGACCTGTTCCGTCTTCGGTTCGCGCTTGAAGACCTGGTGGCCCTCGCGGTCGAGGATCTCGGTGATGGCGTACGGCTCGGCGTAGACGCCCTTCGCCGCAAAGGTGGCAAAGGCGGCTGCCTGCTCCAGTGGCGTGACGCCCTTGTGCAATCCGCCCAGAGCGATGGCCGGCCGGGCGCCCACGTTCTCGTCCACGTCGGCCACGCCCAGCTCCTCGGCTGTGCGGGTCACCTCGGCCGGGCCCACCTCCAGGATCAGCTGGGCGAAGACCGTGTTGAACGAATGGGCCATTGCCCGATCGAGATCGGAGCGGCCGCCGCCCTCGTCCTCGTAGTTGGCGACCGTGTATCGCTCGCCGCGGTACTCGAGCGTTCTGGGCGACGACGCGTCGAAGGTGGACCGGGGATCGATCCCCTTGGCCACCGCGGCCAGGTAGACGAACGGCTTGAATGACGAGCCCGGCTGACGGCGACCCTGGGACGCCAGATCGAACTTGTTGGTTGCGAAGTCCCGCCCGCCGAAGAGCACCTTGATGGCGCCGTCGCCGGGCACGATGCCGACGACCGCTGCGTTCGGGTCGCCCGGCTCGGGCAGGGCGTCCTGCACCGCCTTGGCCGCGGCCTGGAGGACCTTTGGGTCCAGCGTCGTCTTGATCGTGTAGCCACCGGTGAACAGCCGCTTGCGGCGCGACTCGGGGCTACCGCCCAACTCGTCGAGTCCTGCCGCCTCCCGCTTCACGTACTCGACGAAATGCGGCGCAGCCTGGCCGGTGGTCTCCGCCGGCGGCGCGACCTCGAGGGGAGCGGCGAGGGCCTGCTGGAGCTGATCCTCCTGCAGCCAACCGCGCCGGCGCATGTTGCGCAGCACCTGGTCGCGCCTGGCCGTGACCCGGGCCGGCACCTTGCGGGGATCGAGCGCCTCGGGCGCCTTGATCATTCCGGCCAGGGTCGCCGCCTGGGCCGGGCTCAGCTGCTCGGGGGCAACGGCGAAGTACGACTGGGCCGCAGCGGCCAGCCCGTAGGCGCCATCGCCGAAATACACCTGGTTCAGATAGCGCTCGAGCAGTTGGTCCTTGGTGTACTCGTCCTCGAGACGGACCGCGTACTGCACCTCCCGGAGCTTGCGCAGGTACGTGCGCTCCGAGTTGGTGAAGTTGAGCTTGGCCAGCTGCTGCGTGATGGTGCTCCCGCCCTGCCTGCCACCCTGGGCGTTGCGGAGGAATGCCCGGAAGACGGCCGACGGGTCGATCCCCCCGTGGCTGTAGAAGTTGGCGTCCTCAGCCGCCAGCACGGCCCGCCGCACGTGTTCGGGAAGGGTCGCCAGCCGAACCGGATCCCGTCGCTGGGCGCCGTCCAATTCGGCCAGAACGGTGCCGTCGGCGGCGACGACCCTGCTGCCTTGCGCCAGGTCGTCGAACCCGCTGATGTCGGGTGCAAGTGGCGAGAGGACGAAGAGGACCACCCTGCTCGACACGAGGGCGGCCGTCCGCCGCAACGGCGGGACCGCGCCGATGACCGCCACGGTGACGAGCGTCACAAGCGCGATCCGTCCCCAGGGGAGACTTCGGATGTGCCGCCTGGTCCGACCGTCGGGGCCGGCGGCACGAACCTGCCCGCCGGCCCCCCGGTTCACCGCCGTGATCCGCATCCTGTCAGCGAGCATGCCACCAAGGCGCCTCGGGCAAACCTGCAGGCGCCCGCCGGGGCGAGATGCCCGTCACCATCCCCCGGAAGTCCTCCTCGAGTCCCGGCAGGCCGGTACCCCTGGTGCTCGTCGCCGGCGAGTCGTCAGCCGATGGCGCCCCGCCGCGCCCGTGGTCCCAGCGAGGCCAGGCGATCGCTCCCGTCGAGCGACCGTCGGTGATCATCGTGACGATCCTTCTGCCACGTCACACGGATTCTTGCTGGTCAGCGTGCGTGCGCCCCCTGGGATTCGAACCCAGAACCTGCGGATTAAAGAGAGCGTGCTCAGGCGTGTCGCTGTGTCGCCGCCAGTTTTATCCTGTGCCAGAAAGCTCTGCGAGACAAGGGCTTCGTGGTCTCAGTGGACCTTGCGGCGAAACGGCATGTGACAGCTTGGAATGCGATTGTTGGGATGATTGTTGGGATGCCATGACGGCTGTGACGATGAGACGTGTGACGTTTGAGACGGCACCTCGCCGCCCGGGCGCTTGCTGGGACCGCGGCTCCGCCCCAGCTCCTCCACCGTTTCACGACCACCCACCGATGAACCCGTCCCGGTCGGCTCTCGTCCATGTGGGGGCCGTTGTGCTTCGACGGATCGGATGCCGGGCCCCGGGCGGGGCCGGATTGCGGCATCCGATCGCTGCTCAGCGCCTGCCGTCGCCACGGGATGGGTCAAGGGAGGGGCGTCAGCCCCAGCGAGAGGCGCAGCGCAGCGAAGCCTCGCAGCGGCCCTTGACGCATCACAAGTGGCGATGGCACGAAGCCGACGTCGTCCGACCGGAGAAGCCAGGGCAGGCGCCGGCCCGGGTGGCGCCGACCTGGTCCGGCCTGGTGACACGAACACGTTCGAATGGGCTGGCGATCCGTGGACGCAGGCACGAGCTCGAGATCAGCCGGCGCAGCATCGTCATGCTCACCCCAGGCGCGAACGCGGCGCAACCGTGAGCAGGCCTCGATCTTCCTCGGAGCTGGCGCCAGCTAGGGGATGCAGTACACCTCGCCGGCGATGACGGTGATGTGAGGGCACACCCGGACGGCGACGGTCAGCGTCATCGTCTGGTCGTGGAACCAGCGCACCCCCTCGGTTCCTCCGACGTACTCGCACCGGGTGTTGGTCACGGTGACGGTGACGTTGTACGTGCCTGGCTAGGAGTAGATGTGCCGCCCGCTGTCGGTGAAAGGCGGTATCTGCTGGCCGCAGGTGTACCTCGTCGGGTCCCCGTCGGACCCGGTGCCGTCGCCGTAGTCGATGTGCCACGCGTGGGGTAGGCCGCCCTCGATGTCCTTGACGGTGAGGGAGACCTGAACAGGATCCCGATTGGCTTGGAGAAGCTGGCCATAGGCGCTCCACTCCACCCGCATGGGCAGCTCGGTTCTCGAGACCGTGCAGCCGTAGCCATAGGTCCCCCAGGGATCACCGGCGCAGGGCGGTCGCCCGGTCTCGGCAGGCGATGGTGGTCGCGGCGCACTGGTGGCGACCGCCGTGGTGGTGGTCGGCATGTGTGGGACGGTGCCGGGAACAGTGACCGGGGCCGCCGGCGCCGGCGTGGTGGTGGTCGGCACGCTCGGGGAAGGTTCGGTCTCCGGCAGGCTCAGCACGACCGTGGTGGTGGTCGCCGGCTGGTCGCCGGACAGGACGTGGGTCTGCGCGACTAGGCGGGAGGTGACGGCGGCGGCTCCGGCGGCGCTGGCCACGAGCAGCAGGCAGCCGGCGACGGCCAGCCCGCGGCGGAGCGACCTACGGCCCCGATTGTCCAAGTTCACCATCGACCACGCTCCCCGACGGTGACACTCAGATTCCTGCCCTGTCCCTACCTCCTTCGGCACGTCGGGGAGCCGGGTGAGGCATATACGGGACATTCGCGGGCGCTCCCGACCGCCCCGCGGCGTGGGCTACCGGCTCGGCGACGGGCCTTTTGGGATACGGCGCCGTGAGCGCTCCCGAGGTGATCGCCAAGGGGAGTGGCGTAGGGGCGCTCGGCATGTTGCCGGCTGGCTACAGCCCGAGATCTATGCCGGGGGTGTCCACGGCGACGACCAGGTCGGGGGCGGCCAGCTCGGCCACATGGTCCCAGGCCAGTGACTCGAGGTAGTCCGCCGGGCACGGCCTGATGGCCCTGGCCAGACCGGACTCGCCGACGAAGGCGCCGTCGGCGGGGGAGCGGCCGAGCTCGCGGTGGCGGAACGACTCGATGCGCGCCGCCGCCTCGTGGCGCAGCGAGGGTGGTCCCTGCATCTCCGCCAGGGCGGCGAGGACGTAGGGCGCCGGCCGGAGCGTCGCCTCGGCCACTTTGGCGTCGAGGACGTGGTCGATGAGTTCGAGGCGGTCAGCCAGACGGTTGCGGTCGGGAAGTCGCTGCTCGACGGCGCCGAGGCCCGCCTCAGCCCGGGCCAGTGCCACCTCGGCCACTGCCACCCGGCGCTCTGCCCCGGCCAGGTCCCGCCGGGCCAACTCGATGCTCTGGGCATTGCGCCGCCACCGCCGTGTGTCGCCGAGGGTCGCCACCCGTTGCGCCAGGACCGTTCGCTCGGCGACTGTCTCCTCCAGCCGACGCCTGCATGTCGACATGGCGGCGAGGGCCTCGTCATGCGCGTCCGGCGTCGGCCCGCCGGCCAAGGACCGCAGCAGTCCACGACGCTCCTCGGCCAAGGAGGACACTGGGAGACGGGCGAGTTGGGCCTGCTCTGCCTTGGCCAGCGCCGCGGCGGCCGCCGCGTACGACTGCAGGGCCCCGTCCTCCCGTGGTGCGACGCCCAGCGCCCACTCCGCCCCGCCGCCGCCGTCGACGGCCACCGCTCCGAAGCGGGCCTTGTAGACAGCGGCCGCCCCGACGGCCCGGTCCCACACCGCCCGCTCCACGCTCCCCTCCGGCCGCTCGCCCAGGCGGGCCACCAGTGCCGGCAGCGGATCCAGCCAGGCCGCCTGGGCCACTGCGGTGGCCGCGCGGCGGTAGGCGCGCAAGGCGATGGCGTCGTCGTCGTGGGGCAGCTCGGCCAGCGACGCCAGCGAGTGCGAGCGCACCAGGCGGGCCACCTCGGCGGCCATCGGGTCGACTTCGCTGGCCAGGCGTTCGGCCCGCTGGGCTTCGAGGCGCTGCGTCACCGCCTTGACCGTGTCGGTGTCGTCGTCGAGGCGGGGCAGGCCAACGTGGGCGTCGGCCGGCGGCACCAGCTCCCGGCGGCGCACCATGTAGAGCCGGGCGTCGAAGCGGCCCCTGGTCAGGCCGACATACACGCCCTCCCGGCTCGACCCGTCGGTGCTGAGGTGCCGGCCCCCGGCGTAGGTCTCGCCCTCGGCCATGTTTGAGGTGACGGCGTAGCTGTGGGCGATCACCCCCACCACGCCCGGACGGACCCGCTGGGACAGGAACCGCTCGGCCACCTCAAACAT
>DATAIT010000075.1 GCA_036262515.1 Acidimicrobiales bacterium
TGACCAAACTTCTCGCCGACGGTCGGCGGTCGAAGCATGGCACCCCGGCGGCCGAGAAACATGGGCCACCCTGGCCTATATTTGCCAAGGCGAGGGGGACAAGCCGGACGATTACGACAGAAAATGGCGCCGCTCTGGCGGCTCCGCGGTCGTAAGCCCGGGCGCCTGCCGGGCCGGGCCCCGGGCACCTCCTCGGTGCGGACCCGACCGCATTGTCGACAGGCGACCCGGCGATGTCGGCCTCCAGCCACAGACGACATGCACCCACGTCGAGGTGGCGCCAGCGTCGCCTGCGCCGTGTCGTAGCGGCTGGCGGTGCTCCACCCGCACGGACAGCGCAGCCGCCGGCCCCGGCGGTGGGTCCCGATGACCGCCCCGCCACCGCTGAACTCGACGCTGTCCACCCAACGCCCCGGGCAGGGCCAGCATCCGGTTAGATGCCGTACTGACGCGCACGTCCGCCGCCTCCTCCGTTCGACCAGGAACTGCGACCCTGCGGCGACGAGGTCGTGGACGGCGCGCATCAACTTGAGCTGGCCGCATCACCGACAGCGCGGACTCTGGCTCGTCCATGAGGACGAATGCTCCCGCACGACCTGGCGTCGGACGGCGCCAAGAAACGACTCGCCATGGGGTCGCTCGTGGTAGCCGGCGATGCCCACACCCTCGTAGGCGGAGGCGGTGTTGTAGAACGTCTCGGCACGAAGGAAGAACGCTGCGCCAGGCTGGCCTTGCCACACCAGCTCGAGATGTTGTACAACTCCGACTCCGTGGGACGGGTGGCGAAAGCGAGGTTGCGGCTGCCGCCCCCCGGGTTCACGCCTGCCTTGACGGCCACCGCCTCGACGAGGGTGGACTTCCCGGTCCCGTTCTCCCCGACGAAGAAGGTCACCGTCGGCCCGATGTCGAGTTGGTCAAGAGACGCGACCGCCGGGATGGAGAACGGGTACGACGAGGACCGGTCGGCGGGACCGACGTAGCGGATCTCCTTGAGTCGGCCGGGTCTGAGCGTTCGCCGCTTGGTCACCGTGGCAGCATGCCCGACCGCGGCGGAAAATGTCTGCGCCGTTCGAGACCCTTGACGGCTGCTGGTCAAAGCCGCGCCACCGCTCGGTCCGTTGAACCTTCAGTCGATGGAGAGCCGGCGAGCCCTTGACCACGACGGTTGATGAAGGTCAGCCTGCCGGGGCGCGTCATCAACGCCAACGCGAACGGTTGATCGGTGTGCGGGAGCCATCTTGCGCTCGAACATCAGCGCCGGCGGCGGAAGAGCGCCGAGCGGCACCTCGGTCGGCCACGTCGTTCTCGGGTCGCCCACCGTCGTATAGCGCCGGCCAGCGACCCCGAAGTACCGGCCGACCCGAACCGGATCAGTCCTTCGTGGTGGTGGCGGCCACGATCGCAGTCACGGTCTTGCGGTCCAGGCCAGCGACCTCTGCAAGCTGGCGGAGCGAGGCGCCAGAACGGTGGGCGACTCGGATCATGTCATCCCGGATCCGAGCTTCCTTGGCCGCCCGCTCGGCACTCAAGCCCACCACGGCGAGGGCTGCCCCGAGCTCGCCGGTGTCACCACCTCGATGCTTCTCCATGGCCGCGTTGGCGGCCTCAACCTGTGCGTCGCTGTAGGTCATGGCTCCTCCCGGAGAGCGAGGGCGAGCTTGTCGCGGATGGCGATCAGCAAGGCGACGCGTGGGGAGACCTCGCCCCGTGCCTCGGCGTTGTTCATGTGCGCCAGGGTCATGCCGAGCAGCTCGGGAGCTTCGACCCGCTCGAACTCAACGCGAACCATCGGACCAATCATAGCCGGTAGTGGTCCCAACGGGACCACGGATCAGCGTTCTTCGTGAGCCCGAGCAGCGCTCCCGGGGGGTAGCTGGGTTCGCCCACCAACTGCCGGCTGGGGCGGCGGCGAGGCGAGCGCGAAGGAAGATTCGGAGTGTTCCGCCAGCGTCGTCCCGGCCACCGGCGATCGTCACCGACCTGACGGCCGGCTGGCGGCCCTGGGATCATGGGTTTGTGCGTCACCTCGAGTCCCCGGACGCGCTGCGCGGCCGTGGTCGCAGGCGGGCGTCGGCCGCCAGCGGGAGCGGATGAAGTGCCGGCGCTTCGCGTCGTCTCCGACATCGCCGCTCCGGTCGAGGTGTGCTTCGACCTCTCGCGCAGCATCGAGCTCCACGTCGAGTCGATGGCGGCGTCGGCCGAGCGAGCCGTCGCGGGGGTCACCTCCGGGCTGATCGGCGCCGGCGAGGAGGTCACCTGGGCGGCCCGGCACTTCGGAATCCGCTGGCGGGTCACGTCGCGGATCACAGGCTTCAGGAACGCGACCATCAGGAGGACTGCGGAAGGCGCCTGAGCGCCCTGCCGTCGTGGTTGGGAACCAACCGACCGGCCAGCCAGGTCGGGTGCTGGCACCTGCCGCGGCCGTCCTGTTCGTGCTCACCGTCATCCACGACCTGGACCACCTGCGCCAAGGCCGATCGCTCCACGCCGAGCTCTACGGGGTCGCGGTGGTGGCGTTGGGGTCGACAGCGTCGGTCTACGCCCTCGCCCGCCGTCACCATCGCCTCGCGCCCTGGGCGGCGGTCGTCGTGGGCGCCGCGACCTTCGTTGGCGTCGCCGGCGTGCACGTCGCCCGGCACCGCTCGTTCTTCAGCGATCCCTACCCGGCCGCTCACGCCGACCTGGTCTCCTGGGCCATCATCGTGGCGATGATTGTCACGGGCGGGTCATGGCACTCATCGGCTGGCGGTGCTCGGCCGGCACCGATCCACTTCGTACACGGCCAGCCCAACCGGATAATGGGAGCGCGTCCTAGCAATCGGCCTCGAGACGGCGCGCCGCCCGCCAGGGACGAAAGATCGGCATGTCTGGAGCGGCGGCTGTCGCCGTGCGGCGGGGTGCCGAGCTGCTGTTCCAGATCGTGACCGAGAGAGAGGAGAAGGCGTCGATCGCGGCGGGGAGCAACCTGCCGTTCAGCGAGTGGGGGTCAATCATCGCCGACCCTCGGTTGGTGGCCGCCATCGTCGACCGTCTCACCTTCAACGCCCACATCATCGAGACAGGAACGGAGAGTTACCGCCCGCGCACTACCCGCTCGGCGAAGACGAAGGCGAGGAAGGCTGGCTGAGCGGGCACACGGTCAAGGGTGCGCCCGATCACTGGGCGACGGTGACGCCAATTTCCGCGCCATGCCCACGTGAGCGCCGGATCCTCCGCACCTGTCACCCTCAGGCGGTTGCCATCGTGCCTCTACGGCCCTTACAGCGCCCCACTTTCGACTCGATCCGCCAAGGACACGGGGTGGGGCCAAATCAGATGAGCACGGTGGGGCCAATCCGGGTTGACATTCCCATCGCCCGCCACCGGAACCTTGACCTTCTGGCTGGTGATGCCGGGGGCGAAGCTGACCGTGCCCGTCTTGGCCGTGTAGTCGCCGGAGGTGGCGGTGGCGTTGGCGGTGGCGTAGTTCACGGTGACGGTGGACGTCGAGGGGGACGACAGGCTGACGGTGAACATGGCCGGGCGGGTGCCGGCGTCGCCCTCGTGCACCGCCACCGAACCCACCGAGATGGCCGGGCCCACGATGGGCCGACACCGTGACGGCCACGGTGGCCGTGTCGGTGCCCCCGTGGCCGTCGGTGGCCGTGTAGGTGAACGAGTCGGGCCCGAGTAGCCGGTGGTCGGGGGTGTAGGTGAACGAGCCGTTCGTATTGAGCGTGACGGTGCCGTGGGCCGGGGCGGCGGCCGGGGCGGCGGACGAGCTGTCGGGCGTCGGTGTCGTTGCCCACCACACCGGGGGCGGCCACCACCAAAGGTGCAGGTCAGAGCGTTGCGAGGCGAGAACGATTCTCACCCCGCACTCGCTCCCTCGGCGGGTCCTCGATCGTCGGGCTGGACACCTCGGCGGGTGCCGTTCGAGTTCCATCCGCCGCGACCGTCACGGCCGGCGGCGATACCGAAATATCGGATTTGAGGAGAGCCCGCTAGTAGCGGAGAACACCTACCGATTTGACGCATGCGGGAACACTGAACCCTCACGGAGGCGGCCGGCATGGCCACGACCGGTGGCACCGCCGTGCGAGACGCTCGCCCGAAAGGGGTGGCGAGACGGTGGGGCGCACCGTCCTAGCGGAATTGTCCAGCTCGGCCGCGCCATTTCGGCGGATATAGGCCATGGTGGCCCATGTTTCCGCGTCACCGGCCTGTCAGGCTCATCTCGACGTCGGCTGGAACACAATTCCAGGGACTTCGCGCTGATTCTCGGTTTCGACGAATGAAATGAGGGAGGAGTCTGCGTGTTCCGTACCAAGGGAAGAACTCGGCGACGAAAGCTGGTCACCACCGTGGTGGGCTCGGCGATGGTGGCAGGCACGATGCTCGGAGTCGCCGAGAGCCCGGCCGCGGCCGCGGTCTCGGCGGTCAAGGGCAGCGCCTGCGCCTACACCACCAACGTGGGCCTCTTCGGCGGCCCCCAGTACAAGCTGGGCTGCGCCCCGCAGTTCGGGTCTGGCTTCGTCCCGGCCAACGAGTCGACGCTGGCCCCCTCCGTGGCCTTGCCCGCCGACGGTTCAGGCTCGGCCACCGCCATCACCGCCAGCGACCCCGACGGGGCGAAGGCGAGGTACGGCCCCGCCGTCATCCACGGCGGTATCTGGCCGCCCGAGGTGTCTTCCCCCACGCCCTCAGGCCCGCAGTACGTCAGCACCCAGGGGACACCTGAGAGCGGCACGGTGACCAGCTCCGCCGACATCACGCTCAACGCCCTGCCGTATCCGCTGGTGCCCTGTGCCACGGGTCCGTGTGGGGATCCCGGCGGCTTCGGGCCAGCGCCCGTGTGGGGCGACTCGCTGCACGCAGAGTGCACGGCGACGGAGTCATCGGTCACCGGCTCGACCACGTTCTCCAACGCCTTCGTGGCCAAGGGTTCGATCGTGGGCGGCGAGGACGACGGAGCGCCCGATCCGAACTCAACAGAGGCGATTCCCGACCACCCGCCGGTGAACTACACCCGCTCGGGGGTGATCAGCAACGTCGGCGACGTGTTCACCGTGGTGTTCAACCAGCAGATCGTAAACCCGGATGGCTCGCTCACCGTCAACGCCGTGCACATGTATTTGTTCGGGCCGGTGGCCGTCGGCGAGGTCATCCGGGGCCAGGCCACCTGTGGCACCACCCCGTCCGCCGCGACGCCGACCGACACCGTGTCGCCGACCTGCGGCCTCGCCGTGATCGCCCACATGGGACCCTCCGACCCTCGTCCGCTGGAGCCCTACACCGAGCTGATCGGCACGTTCGACGCCGGCGGCATCCAGTCGGTCGACGTCCACGTCGAGCACGGCACGGTTTCCGTGGGACAACCCAGCTCCCCGCAGGCCTACCTGCACTTCACCCCCGGCCAGACGACCCCGCTCTCCATCACCGCCGTACGCGACCCCGAGTCCGAGTCGGCCGGGTTGCCGATGATCTGGTCGTTCGACGTCACCGATGTGGCCGGCAACACCTCGCACTGCAGCGGGTCCATCCCCCCGCGGCCGCCCGGCTCTCCGCTGGCCTACAACGACTACTACTCCACGGTCTTCGAGACCCCGTTGACCGTGGCCGCTCCCGGCGTGCTGGCCAACGACACCGACCCGGAGAACGACACCCTGAGTGCCACATTGATCACGCAGCCGGACGTGTGCGGGCCATGTAGCGGAACGTTGGCCTTCAGCGCCGACGGATCGCTCACCTACACGCCCGACGCCGGCTTCTCCGGCGAGGACAGCTTCCGCTACTCGATCAGCGACGGCAACGGGGGCACCGATGAGGGCCGAGTCTCCATCCACGTCACGATAAAGCCGCCGAACGTGTTCGTCGGAAACGTGTCGGTGACGGAGGGCAACGCTGGCCAACGCCTGGCGTACTTCACCGTCGGCCTGTCCACCTACTTCGAGTCGGACGTGACGGTGAACTACACCACCGCCGACGGCACCGCCACCACCGGGACCGACTACACGGCAACGTCGGGCTCGGTGACCATCTTCGCCGGTGAGAACTCCGCGACGGTCCAGGTGCCGGTGCTCGGCGACACGGCCGACGAGGGCAATGAGACCTTCACGCTGGAGCTCTCGTCCCCCACCTTTGGGGTGATCACCCACGGCACCGGCACGGCCACCATCGTCGACGACGACCCCGCCACCGCGGCCGGCCGCCGGCTGGCCATCGGAGACGTCACGGTGTACGAGAGCGACACCGGGGTCCAGTTCGCGACGTTCACGGTGAGCCTGGACAAGGCCTCGAACTCGACGGTGAAGGTCAACTACTCCGGCTCCGCCGTCACCACCACCAAGTGGGAGGATCACTTCCCCCTCTCCCCCGGGACGCTCACCTTCGCCCCCGGCACCACGTCCAAGAAGATCAAGATCTGGGTCCTGAGCGACACGAACCCGGAGCCCACCGAAACCTTCAAGATCAAGTTGTCGAGCCCGTACGGGGCCAGCATCCTCGACGGGGTCGGTATCGGCACCGTCCTCGACGAGGACGGGGTGTGAACCGGCGACCTCTGTCGTGACGGGAGCATCCCACCCGCACCTGAGGTGACGGTGCGGCTGTGTGCCGAGGCCGGGGGCTCGCCCCCGGCCTCGGCCGCGCGTACGCCCTGGCGAAGGGCACCGCCACGATTCCGCGGAATCGTCCCGACATGAGCCCGATCACGATCCCGCCGATGCAGCTTCGTGCCGCCTCACCGCAGCAGGTGTTTGCGATGACGACCCGCTGGATCTTGTTGGTGCCTTCGTAGATCTGGTTGTTCTCGTGGAGCCGCGCTGCCAGAAAGCGTGCGGGTCGCAGAAGTAGATCGGGATCCCGGTGCCCGCCGTGAAGCGTGCGGCCGTCACAAGCTGAGCCCGTGGTCGAGCTCAATACTGTGCTCTAGGTGCGGGCTGTGGAGGCGGTCGAGCATCTCCAGGGTGTGCACGGCCACGCTCCACTCCCGGTACTGCACTCCGTCGATAGGTGAGTCCCGCAGCTCGTCGGGTTCGACGCCCCACTGCTCCCGATACGCCTCGACGCGCCGGGCCCTGTGGCTCCACCGGTCCGTTCCTCGGCATCGTTGGGAAGGGGGCCCAGCAGCTCGATCAGGTGGGCGGGCTGGGTGAGGGTGGCGTTGATTCCCAGCGCCACCCGCCGGGCTGCCACCGCGATGGCGAGGTCGTCGCCGTAGGCCAGGGTGTCGGCGTGGCGGTCGAACCACTCGGCCCGGCGTTCGGCCTGCGCACCCAGCTCGGCCTGGCGAACCTCGATGCCTGGCGGCCCCTGGTCATGCCCACGTAGAGGGCCTCGGCGCAGGTGGCGTCGTCGACCACCACCACCGCCCGGTCCACGGTGACGCCCTGTGCCTTGTGGAGCGTGACCGCGCGGGCCAGCGTGACGTGCTCGCCCACGTAGCCCGGGACTGGTGGGGCTGGACCCAGGAGGAGGCGGCCGCCGCCTTGGAGCCCCTATTGGGCAAGCGGTGGTCCAACGCCAGCGTGGCCCAGGCCGAGCGCTCTGTGGCGGGGCGGTTCATCCGCACTTCGACGCCGATGAGATCGTGGCCTTCGCCCGTGGCTTCGACCTGCCGCTCGGGTGGTTCTTCCTGCCGCCGCCGCCGTGGTCAGAGGAGCGACGTGCCCATCCTGGCGGCCACCACGGTTCGGGGCAGGCCCTTGCCTCTCGCACGGCGGCAAGCTCTCGCAGGAGCCGCCGTCGTGCCACTGCATCGTCGACGAGGTCGGGGAAATCCAGTTCCGTCTTGGCCCGGTCCGCGATGAACCTCTCCAGGTCGTCTCGCGGCCGTGCAGCGGGCGGCAAGTCCACGCGCAGCGCTCTCAGGAGACCCCTGCGCTGAGACGACCAGCGTTGGCGCTCACCGGGCCGGGGAGCTGACGGACGTGGACGACACCGTCGTCACCGACATCGACGACCTCGACAACGGCGATGGCGTCGTCATGGCCCGCCACGACGAAGGCACCCGGCTTGATGCGGGAGGGGTTGGTGGCCTGGTCGAGCAGCGTCCACGGCAGGCCGCTGTCGTCTTGTGTGTTCCAGTCGACGTAGATGTCGATCGCATAGGTCATCGCTCGGCCTCGGGCGACACGTACTGAGGGTTGTCGCGAACAACATTGTCGCATGCGACCAACCGGGCGACGTCGGCATCGAGGTCGGGTAGCACCACAGTGAAGTGTGGTCGACGAAACGTGGGCCGAACCTCGAGCCCGGCAGTCCGCAGCGTTCCCATGCGCATCAGCGTGAGAAGCGGCTCGCGCTGCAGCGGAGGTTGTCCCGGCGATGACGTCGAGCTCGGCCTCATCCGCGACGGCAAGGACTGAGATCCCGTACTAACCGAACCGGCGGAAGATTGGCGTCTCGCGTAACCTCGCCGGGCCGAGGAGCCCGCCGCGGACGACCACCAGGGTGTCGTCGGCAACGTCCTCACGACGTGGTCGGAGGCCGCTCACGCCCGCCGGGGCGCCGTCGAGAACACCTCGTCCAGAAGATCGCCCGCCCGGCGATGCTGGGTGCTGACGATGTGTGTGTAGGTGTTGAGGTTGACGCCGATGTCGGCGTGCCCGAGCCGCTCCTGCATGACCTTGTCGTCGCCGACGACTACGCGCCCGACCGACTGCGCAGTGTGGCGCAGGCCCTTGGGCGTGATACGCGGCACGCCCGCCGTGTCGATGAGCGAGTCCATGAGCCGGGCGAAGTTGTTGGGGTCGAGCCAGCCGCCGAGGGCGGTGGTGAACACCAAGGTCGGCGTGCTGCCACGCCGGCCCGACGAACGCCTGCTCCTCCTCCTGTCGTCGCCGGTGGGTCGACAGCACGCCCGCAGTCGACGCCCCGAACGTCACCAGCCGGTCGCTCGACTGGGTCTTCAGCTGCTTGAGCACCGGCCGGCCCCGCTCCACGGCGAGCTGGCGGACCACGGCCAGGGTCCGGTTGTCCACGTCCACGTCGTCCCAGCGCAGGGCCAGGACCTCGCCCCGACGCCTCCCGGTCACCAGGCACAGATGGAAGGCGGCGTACACGCGATGCTCCGACACGGCCTCGAGGAACGCCCGGGCCTCGTCGAGGGTCCAGGCCAGCTTCTGGCGGGCGCGCTGGGGGGGGCGGCTGGGTCAATGCCACCGGGTTGCGAGGCAGGCGGCCTCGCTGGACGGCCTCCTCGAGGGCCATCGACAGGATCTTGCGGACCAGGCGGGCCGAGGTCGGACCCAGGCGGGGCTTGCCCGACGGACCACCGGCGGTGAGCGACCCCACCCACGTCGAGCAGGTCGGCCGTGAGGTCACGCAGCCGCGCGGCGCCGACGAGGGGCGTGATATGGCGGCGCACCGACCAGGCGTACTGGTCGTAGGTGCTGACGGCCACCCGGCCGTCCTTGGAGGCCAGCCACACCTCGACGAACTCGCCCAGGGTCTCCCTTTCGGTACCGGCCCGACCTTCACCCAGTGCCTTCAGGTGGGCCAGCGCGCGCGCTTGGTGGCGAAGGTGCCCAGCTGGCGGACCCGCCGTCGGGCGTTGGCGGGGTCGTAGCCACCCTGGCGCACGACCCACTCTCCCCGGTGGCGGTGGACCTCCGGCTCCCCCACGCGGACCCAGTCCATGGGCCCGGATCGTACCGTCCTCGCGCCTGATGTCCTGGCGCCAGATTTAACATACATTCCGCATACATGGCCAGGAAGCAGAAGAGCCGGAGTCTTTCGACACCGGCTCTGACCTGCACCTTTGTGGTCGGGCTGGGGAGATTTGAACTCCCGACCTCTTGACCCCCAGTCAAGCGCGCTAACCAAGCTGCGCTACAGCCCGTGCACGCGACACTAGCGCCTCGGGCCCTACGCTCCTCGGCACTGGGTCGGCTCACGGCTCCGTGCACCCACAGGACCGCCGACCCGTCAGATCGCGATGCCCACGATCGGCGCGTTGAGGCGAATGGCACCGGCGGAGCCGGCGAAGGTGGCGCCGCCGAAGGCGAACACCCCTCCGTCCGCCGCCCCCAGGCGGTACCCGCGACTGATCGAAGTTCCGGCCACGCCCACGACCGGCTTGTTCAGGCCGACGGCGCCGGCGGAGCCGGCGAACCGGGCGTCGCCGAAGGCGAACACGCCGCCGTCGGCGGCGGCCAGCACGTACCCCCGCCCCGTCGACGTTGCGGCGAGCCCGACCACCGGTGCATTGAGGCGAAGGGCGCCGGTGGAGCCGGCGAAGAAGGCGCCGCCGAAGGTGAACACGCCGCCGTCGGCCGCCACCAGCCAGTACCCCCGTCCGGTGGGATTGGCGACCAGCCCCACCACGGGCGCGCGCATGCGCAGCCTGGCCGCCGAACCGCCATACACGGCGTCGCCGAAAGCGAACACCCCCCCGTCGGCGGCGACCAGCCAGTATCCCCGTCCGGTGGCGGTGGCGGCCACGCCCACCACCGGAGCCTGCAGCCGCAGCCCCGCCGCGGAGCCGGCGTACACCGCGTCGCCGAAGGCGAACACGCCGCCGTCGGCCGCGACCATCCAGTACCCCCGTCCGGTGGGAGTGGTGGCCAGCCCCACGATGGGGGCTCGCAGTCGCAGTCCGGCGGCGGAGCCCGCGTACACGGCGTCGCCGAAGGCGAACACCCCGCCGTCGGAGGACACCAAGCGGTAGCCCGTCGGGAGCGGGGGCGATAATGCGTTGGCCGGGGGCGGGGCGTCGTCGTCGAGGATGGTCGCCGAACCGCGCGTGACCTCGGACAGATGGGCGTTGACCGGGTTCGACAGGTCAAGGTGGAACCGCTCGGAGCGCTCGATGGCGTCGTCGGGGGTGACTGCGACCCGCACCTCCTTCGCCGTCTCACCCGGCGCGAACGTGAGGGTCCCCGCCGTTGCCGTGTAGTCGGCGGGGGCGGCGGCCGAGCCGTCGGCGGTGGCGTACGCCACGGTGACGGGCACGGCGGCGGCCGGCGAGAGCGAGACCGTGAACGTTGCATCGACCGATGACTCGTCCGACTCGGTGACACTCACGTCGGCGACGGAGAGCTCGGACTGGTCGCCGATGTAGCGGACCAGTACGAAGTCGGACCGGGGCGGGTCGAGGGTGGAGGCGCCTGCGACGACGATGCGGCCGTCCGGCTGGAGGGCGACGTCCGCCGCCCCGTCGGAGAACGAACCGACCCGGGTGGTGATGGTGCCTCCCGGTGCGAAGGCGGTGTCGGGCTCGCCGTTCGGAAGGTAGCTCGCCATGGCGAAGTCGGTCAGGTCGAACTGGTCGGTAGTCGTGCCCACGGCCACGATTCGCTCATCGGGCCTGATGGCCACGCCGGTGGCGACGTCGCCGAATTTGTCGAAGTTGGTCGTCACTGTGCCGTCGCCGCCGAAGGTGGAGTCGAGCGAGCCGTCGAGGTTGTACCGGGCCAGCGCGAAGCTGGAGTCCTGCGCGCTGGCGGTGCTCCTCCCGGCAGCCACGATGCGTCCGTCACCCTGCGACGCCAGCGCCGAGATCACATCCGACGTGGATGTCCCGACATCCGTCGTGACCACGCCGTCGCCGCCTCCGAAGGTGACGTCCCGGGCGCCCGCCTCGTCGAGCCGCATCATGGCGAAGTCGTAATCCGATCCGTTCCAGGTGAAGCCGCCGAGCACGGTCCTCATCGCACCCGACTGGTCCGGCTGCGCGACGGCGTCCAGCACGATGTCGTCGGCTCCGGCGATGTCGACCGTCACCACGCCCGTGCCTCCGAACGACGTGTCGAGGGTTCCGTCGGCCTGATAGCGCACCGCCGCGAAGTCGCCGCTGGCCGTCCTGGCCGAACCGCCGGCGACGATCCGGCCGTCCGGGACGAGCGCCACCGCGCTGGCGCCGTTCGCGCCCGTGCCCACGGCTGTCGTCACCGTTCCGCCGCCGTTGAAGGCGGTGTCCAGCGTGCCGTCGGCGTTGTACCGCGCCAGGGCGAAGCCGGTCGAGCCATCCGCGCTGCCGGCAGCCACGATCTTGCCGTCGCCCTGGACCACCACGTCGAGCGCGACGTCCACACCCGGCCCGCCGAAGCCGGTGAGCACGACCCCGTCCCCGCCGAACGTCTCGTCCAACGAACCGTCGGGTTCGTAGCGGGCCAGCATGAAGCCCACGTCCGGGCCGGCCAGCGCTCCGCCGGCCGCCACGATGCGCCCATCAGGCTGCAGGGCAACGGCGTTGGCGGGGTTGTTGATCTGCTCCGGCGTCGGTCCGGGAACCGGGGTGCGCACGATCCCCTCGCCGCCGAACGACGGGTCGAGGTCGCTCGGCGCCGCTTCTCCAGTAGCCGCCCCCGCCAGGTGCAGGCTCGCGACGACGAGCAAGAACACCCCGCCGAGCTTTCGCGACCTCGCGTGCGCTACCCGGCGCCGCTGCCCCGGCGCCGGCCGTCGTGGCGGGAGCCTACGCAGAACCGGCCGCGCCAGCCTTGGCCCGCCGCCGACCGGCAACGGCGACACCGGACAGCGACAGCAGGACCAGACCGCTCACCAACGAGAGGATCAGCCCGCGCCGCACGGCTGCGTCCTCGGGGGCGGCCGCTCGGGCTCCGGCGACCAGACCAGGCCCGCGCTGGCTCGCGGTGCCGGCGGTGAGGCCGGACCAGAGGTCTCCCGAGGCAGTGCGAGCCGACACCGACGGCGTCGCGCCTTCCGGCGATGCCTGCTGCTCGGCGGCACCGGAGGCAGCTTCTGGTGCCGACGCAGCGGGAGCGGAGACGGCGGCGCCCCCGACCGAGGCAACGCGCGAGCTGGTCTTGCCCCCCGGTGTCGGCGACGCCGTGGACGTCCCGCTCGCGTGCGCTCCGTCCTCAGCGGGAGAAACGAGGTCGACCGGACCTACGTCGCCGATCTCGTCCGACGACAGGGAACTGCCGCCGGTGGCGCCGCCATCATCGAACGGCGGCTCGTCCCCGTCGATGCCTCGCGCGCCCGGCGGTCGCGTCACCGTGAACGACACCACGCCAGATCCCGCCCGCTCGGTCGATTGTTCGTTGTACCCGACGGCGGAGAAGAGGTACGCCCCGGCTCTGGCGTCGTCAGGAACTCGCACTGCCAGGTCCTTGAAAGTTGGGCCCATCTTCGTTGCCAGCGGGGTGCCGGTCGTCGCCGGCTCGCCGCTCCCCAGCCGCTCCAGGTAGATCTCGACCAGCCCATTTTCCACGAAACTGCTACCCGAGAGGTTCACGACGGTGCCGGGAGGCCCCGACGCGCGGTCCACCTCCAGCGTTGCGTGTGCCGTGCACGCCCATGCGCTGGAGAAGGCTCCCACCACCGCAGCGACGGCAACGGTCCCTACGACACCCCATCGCCCACGACCGATCCTCATCGCCGGCACCTCGCTTTCGCTGGCACGCACCCTCCCCTGTTGTAGCCGACCGGGAGGCCGGGCTCAAGAGCCGTCGGCCTCCCGGTCTGCTCGTGCTGCACCTATTGCGACAGGAACACCCACTCCACGCCCTGGTCCTGGTTCGTCCCGACGTCCTGGAACGGCGTTCCGGCCACGTAGTCCGGATTCCCGTCGCCGTTCAGGTCGCCTGGGGCGGCGATGCTCCAGCCGAGGTTCGAGCCGAGACCCAGCGTGGGCGGGCCGCCCGGCTGCCGGTCGGCCACGCCGAGCTCGAGGATCTTGAACACCGCACCGTTGGAGCCCTTGAACACGTACGTGCCGCCGCTCTGGTCGGGCGGGCCGGCCAAGTGGTGGGGCGACGAGCCGACGTACAGGTCCGGCTTGCCGTTGAGGTTGTAGTCCGTCTTGGCCATCGACCATCCGAACTGGCCGCCGACGGTCGGCGTGGGATCGAGCAGCTCGTAGAGCACCGCCCCGGTCTTGCCGTTGAAGACCCAGGCCCGCCCGCCGTCGGCCTGCCCGGCGGGTCCGTTCTGGGTGAAGCCGTTGCCGTAGAGGTCGGCGAATCCGTCGCCGTTCACGTCACCGGGCGACAACGGGGCGGCGTCCTGGAAGCCGAAGTTGACGTTGACCTGCGGGACCGGGTCGTCGATGGAGAGCAGGAGAGCGCCGGTGGCGCCGCTGAAGACGTACATCCTCCCCTGCGTCTCGTTGCAGCCGTTCGGCTCGGGATCGCCGCACGGCGTTCCACTCCCGGTGTAGTAGTTGTAGCTGCCGGCGGCGACCATCTGGTCGACGATGCCGTCACCGTCGGTGTCGCCGGGGCCCTGCACGGACAGCCCGAACGAGCCGCAGCTCGACGAACACGTGGCCGGGATCCGGTCGGCGGCGGGCATGTCCAGCGTGCGGACGAGTGCGCCGGTCTTGACGTTGAAGATGAAGGCCTGGCCCTGGTCCTTCCGGCACCCGGCGGGTACCGGGGAGGTGTTGCCGCAACCTGGCGGGCTGTCGTTGCCCGAGGCGCCGATGATCACCCACTTGCCCTTCTTGGCCTGGCCGATCCGGGACCCGAAGCGAGCGCTGTTGTTGCTCGCACCCTGGGGATTCGGATTGTCGAAGGCACGGATCATGGCGCCGTTGGCGCCGTTGAACAGCCACGCCTTGCCCTGGTTCTCGTTGCAGTTGTTCGGCTCCGGGGCCGACGGGAACGTGCACGCACCCGGGACCAGCTCGATGTCCTGGGCGTCCGTGCCGATCACGATGTCGGCCTTGCCGTCCGCATTCGAGTCGCCCACGTTCGAGATGAAGAACCCGAACTGCGCCGAGGGCTGCGGCTCCGGATCGTCGATCGTGTAGAGGATCGTCGGTGTGGAACCCGAGACCAGGCTGGTGCCGCTCACGGCGTATACGCGGCCGGCATTGGTCATGGTGCCCACGTCGAGCGACGGCGCACCCACCCAGATGTCAGGCGTCCCGTCTCCGTTGAGGTCACCCGCGGACGCCGTGCGTTCCGCCCACCGTCCCGTCGGCTGCGCATCGGGAGCGTCGACGCCGTGGTACACGTACGGCGTGGCGGCGGTGGACGCGAACCCCGGCTGGCCGGCGAGAAAGAGGCCTGCCACGAATGCACTGACGATCGCCCGCCGGCGCCTACGGTCGTTTCGGCGCGCGTGGGCGCCAGAGTGGGCTTCCAATGCAGTTCCCCCTTTTCACGAACGCTGCGTCGCAACGCCGCGTAGTCCGGCGAAGCATACGCCCCGAAATACCGCGATTCAATAGGCAAGATCGAAGCATGGCAACCGGCTAGAACCGGCCGGCCAGCCACAGCACACCCTGCACGGCCCGGAAGAACAGGTAGACGACGGTCGCCAGCACCAGAAGCTTGAAGTGCCATGGGACGTTCGGCTCGTCGGCCGGTTCGTCGACGGCGGAGTCGGCCCGCCCTGGAGCAGCGACCACGCGGCCGCAGCTCGGGCACTCGCCGCCCGGGCCCGTGCTGGTCGGGGTCAGGAACCGGCTGCACTCCTCGCACCACGGCACGCCGGCCGCCTACGCCGGCGTCAACCGGGCGCGCGGCCCGGCCGCCGCCAACCGGCTGGGGACGGGATGGCCTATTAGGTCGGCCACCAGGCGGCTGGCGAGGAGCAGGCGGTCGAGGTCGATGCCGGTCGAGACGCCGAGGTCGTCGAACAGGTGCACGAGGTCCTCAGTGGCCAGGTTGCCGCCCAACCCGCCGCGCGCGCCGGCCACCGCCGGCGAGCCGCCCAGTCCGCCGACGGCGGTGTCGAACCGGCGCACGCCCAGCTCGTAGGCGGCATAGGCGTTGAGCAGCGCCGTGCCGCGCGTGTCGTGGAGGTGCAGCCCGATCTCCGGCCCCGTCAGGGCGACCAGGTCGGCGATGCGGCGGGGCGTGGCCATGCCGGTGGTGTCGGCATAGGTGAGCGACGCCACGCCGACCGCCGACAGGCGTTGCCCGAGGGCGTGCACCTGGACCGGGTCGACGTCGCCCTCGTACGGCGAGCCGAAGGCGCACGACACCACGGCGTCCACCGGGATGCCTCGTTCCCCGACCACCTCGACCGCAGCGGCCGCCTCCTCGACGGATCGGTCGATGCTCATGCGCACGTTCCGCTCGTTGTACCTCGGCGATGCGGACAGCGTGAAGGTGATCTGGTGGCACCACGTCGCCCGCCGCGCCCCCTCGGCGTTGGGCACGAGCACCGCGTAGGACACGCCGTCGTGGCCGCGACCCTCCAGCGCCGCCATCACGTCTGCCGCGCCGGCCATCGCCGGCACCGCCTTGGGTGACACGAACGCCGCCGCCTCGATCCAGCGCACGCCCGCCGCCACCAACGCGTCGATGAGCCGGACCCGCTCGTCGGCGGACAGGGGCTCCTCCACCTGCAGGCCGTCGCGAGGGCAGACCTCCCGGATCCGCACGGCGGGAGACGGTGGGGCCCCGGCTGCGGACGCCGGCTCGCTCCGGGACGACGCGCTCATACCGGTGGCACGCCGTGGCGGCGGTCGCTGAACGTGCGGTCCTTCCCCTCCGCCAGCGCCAGGCGCGCGATGAGCTCGTTGCGCAGGTCCTCGGGCTGCACGACGGCGTCGATCACCAGGTCCGACGCCAGACGGAGCAGGTCGACGTCGGCCTCGTACTCGGCCCGCTTGGCGGCCACGAAGGCGATGCGCTCCTCGGGCGTCGCCAGCGCGGCGATGTGGTTGGCGTACACGGCGTTCACCGCCGGCTCGGGGCCCATGACGGCGATCTTGGCCGACGGGAGGGCGATGCAGGCATCCGGCTCGAAGGCCGGCCCGGCCATGGCGTAGAGACCGGCGCCGTAGGCCTTGCGCACGATCACCGAGATCTTGGGGACGGTCGCCTCGGCCACGGCGGTCACCATCTTGGCGCCGTGGCGAATGATGCCCTGGCGCTCCACCTGGGTGCCGATCATGAAACCGGGCACGTCGGCCAGGAACACCAGCGGCACGTTGAAGGCGTCGCACCACCACACGAAGCGGGCCACCTTGTCGGCCGAGTCGACGAAGAGCACACCGCCTTTGCGAGCGGGATTGTTGGCCACGACGCCGACCGCCCGTCCGTCGAGGCGGGCCAGTGCCACGATCACCTCGGCGGCCCACAGCGGCTTGATCTCGAACAACGACGCCTCGTCGACCACGGCGTGCAGGACTTCGTGCATGTCGTACCCGGCCCGCTCCGACTCGGGGATCATGGCGGCGGTCAGGTCGCGCGCGGGAGGCGCCGGCTCGGCCGGCGGCGGCATCTCCCGCCACGAGCTCGGGACGTAGGAGAACCAGCGGCGGGCCGCCTCGATCGCAGCCGCGTCGTCGGCCGCCAGGTTGTCGCCGCATCCCGAGATGCTGGCGTGCATGCGGGCGCCGCCCATCTCCTCGAGCGTGGTTTTCTCCCCCACCACCACCTCGGCCATGCGGGGAGACCCGAGGTACATCGACGCGTTGCCCTCGACCATGAAGACGACGTCGCAGAACGACGGGATGTAGGCGCCACCGGCGGCGGACGGACCGAACAGGCAGCAGACCTGGGGCGCCCGCCCGGACAGGCGCACCTGGTTGTAGAAGATTCGGCCCGCCCCCCGCCGGCCCGGGAAGAGCTCCACCTGGTCGGTGATGCGGGCGCCGGCCGAGTCGACCAGGTAGAACACCGGCAGCTCGTGGGCCAGGGCGTACTCGGTGAGGCGCACCATCTTCTCGACAGTGCGGGCGCCCCACGAGCCGGCCTTCACAGTGGCGTCGTTGGCCACCACGCACACGGGCCGGCCGTCGACCGTGCCCCACCCGGTGACGACCCCGTCGGCCGGCAGGTCGCCGCTCGCGGCGGCGGCGTTGGCCAGCAGGCCGTCCTCCACGAACGACCCCTCGTCGACCAGCAGGGCGATGCGGTCCCGCACGAACAGCTTGTTGCGCTCGGCCAGCCGCGCCGCACCCTTGTCCCGGTTGCCCCGCAGTGCCCGCTCCGACGCCCCCTGCACCGACGAGACGGCGGCGGCCTCGTCCTCGGTCACGTCCGCCGGATCGCCAGGATGGCCACGTCGTCGGTCAGCGGCTCCGAGGCGAAGTCCCGGGCGCCCTCGAGCAGGCCCTTGCACAGCGACGTGAGCTCCTCACCCGGGTCGCGTCGCAGGATCTGGGCGATGCGCTCCTCGCCGAACAGCTGGTCGCCCGAACGGGCCTCGGTGAGGCCGTCGGTGTAGAGGAGGAGAACGTCACCCGGGTCGAGGTCGATCTCACGGCTGAAGTAGGCGCCGTTGGGATCGAGGGTGAGCAGCGGCCCGGTGGCCCGCAACGGCCGCACCTCGCCGTCGTGCCACACCCAAGCGGGCGGGTGTCCGGCAGACGCGAAGCGCAGCGTGGCAGCAGCCTGGTCGAACACCACCGTGCACAGCGACACCAGGTCCTCCGGCCGTCCCTGGGCCGACAGGACCACGTTGAGCTCCTCGATGGCCTGGGCGGGGTCGCGGTACTGCGTGAGGAAGACGCGCAGCAGGTACTTCACCTGGAACGCGGTGATCGACGGCTCGATCCCGTGGCCGGCCACGTCGCCGATCACGGCGGCCAGGCGGGACGCACCGTTGGGGAACAGGTCGTAGAAGTCGCCGGCCATGGCACCCATGCCGGGCTCGTAGAGGTGGGCGACCTCGAAGCCCTGGATGGTGGGCAGATCGTCAGGCGCCAGCCGGGCCGACCACCGCATCGGCGTGAGCTCGCTCTGCTGGTTGAGGACCTCCTGGGCCCGCCGCTCGAGCACCCACCGCTCCTCGGTGAGGCGGGCCTCGGCGAGGATCTGGCGCCCGTAGCGCAGCGAGAGCCCCACGGGTACCACCAACAGGAGGAGGGGGATGTCGAACTCCGCCTTCTCCGACACCGAGCTGACGCCCAGACCGAGGGCGAGCACCAGGTAGAGGAGCGTGGTGTGGACCTCCTTGCGGAAGCCAAGGCGGGCCACCGCCGTGCCCGAGCCGGTGGCGCCCTCGCTGTGCGTGATGCGCCGAAGTGCCCGCTCGAGGCGGAGTGCCGAACGACCCCAGACGATCGCCGCGATCAGGCATCCGACGGCGACGACCAGCAGGACGGGTCGGTTCACCATGCCGGAATCACGCTACTTCCCGGGCCTTCGTCCGGTTCACGACGTCGCTCCAGTCGGCATGGGATCCGGAGGGCCCGGTCCGGGTGACCGGTCCCGAGCGGCCAGGGCAGCCGCGGCTGCTCGCGATCACCCGTCTCGCCGACGTACCCGCAGCTTGAGGGGAGTGGGGCCGAAGCCGAAGTGCTCCCGGATCCTGCGCTCGAGGTAGCGCAGGTACGTCTGGGGCAGGGCGCGACTGGTGAACAGGGTGAAGGTCGGCGGGTCAGTGGCTCCCTGGGTGGCGTAGAGCACCTTGCCGGTGGGCGAGGCGTGCGCCAGCTGCGCATCCTGGATCACCTTGTTCAGCTCGGCCGTGGGGATGCGCCGGTGGTACGCCTCGATGGCCTGGTCGAGGGCAGGCACCAGCTTGTGGACGCCCAGGCCGGATCGAGCGCTCACCTTCAGCACGGGGGCATAGCCAAGGAACGACAGCCGGTCGGCCAGCTGGCCTCGGACGTCCTCGCGCGCCTCGGCGTCGAGCAGCTCCCACTTGTTCAGCAGGATCACCACGGGACTGCCGGCGGCGTCGATGCGCTCGGCCAGCCGCTGGTCCTGGGAGGTGACGCCGTCGGACGCGTCGATGACCAGCACGGCGGCGTCGGCCTCGTCGATGGCCCGCAGCGCCCGGACGAGCGAATAGAACTCCGGACCCTCGCTGTTGCGGGACTTGCGGCGCATCCCGGCCGTGTCGATCAGGCGCAGCGGGCCCATCTCGGTCTCGATCAGGGTGTCGACGGTGTCCCGGGTGGTCCCCGGCATGTCGTGCACCACGGATCGCTCGTCGCCCACCAGCCGGTTGAACAGCGTGGACTTGCCCACGTTGGGGCGGCCCACGATGGCCACGCTGGGCGGCTCCGCCGCGCCGTCGTCGCGGGGTGGCGAGCCGCCGTCGGGCTCGTCGAGATCGGTGGCCGGAGGCTCCGGAGGGAGCAGGCCGACGACCTCGTCGAGCAGGTCGCCGACGCCGCGCCCGTGCAACGCCGACACGACCCACGGATCGCCCAGCCCCAGGCGGGTGAGAGCCCAGGCGTCGGACTCCCGGTTGTGCGAGTCGACCTTGTTGGCCACCAGCACCACGGGCTTGCCCGACCGGCGCAGCAGGCGGGCGACCCGCTCGTCCTCGTCGGTCGCGCCGACGGCCGCATCCACGACCACGAGCAACAGGTCGGCCTCCGACATGGCCCGCTCCGCCTGCGCGCTCACCTGGCGGTCGAGCGGATCGTCGTTGGCCAGCCACCCGCCCGTGTCGACGAGGGTGAACTCCCTGCCGTTCCACTCGGCGTCGAGCACCTTCCGGTCGCGCGTGACGCCGGGCCGCTCCTCCACGATGGCCTCGCGCCGGCCGATGATGCGGTTGACGAGCGTGGACTTGCCGACGTTGGGGCGGCCGACCACGGCCACCACCGGCTTCTGCGTGGCCACCTTCACCGGGGTCGCGGTCACGAAGCCACCGCGGCCGCCGCCGAAGCCGCGTGCGGGCGGGCATCGAGGCCGAGGGCTCGACGCAGGGAGCGGCCGTCGGCGGGGACCACCTCCACGGGGCGGGGGAGGTCGGCGGGCGTGAGGCCGTCGAGGAACACGCCGTCCGACAGGCACACGTCGGGCAGAAGGTACCGGTGACCTCCGGGCTGCGCAGCGAGGGTGCGGGCCACGTCTTCGCCCACGAGCAGGCCGGTGACGCCGATGTTCCCGCCGAAGAACCGGTTCTCCACCACCACCAGGCGCACGTGGGGCCACCGGAGCCCGTCGAGCAGGGGCGCCAGCACACGGGCGCCATAGGTCCCGGTGAGCACGCCCACGGGCGCGTCGTGCGCGACCGGCGCGGCACCAGCCAAACCCGGAGCGCGCCGTGCCCGGTATCCCTCCGCCGGAGCGCCGTCGACCCAGGCGAAGAAGCCGCCGCGTGCCAAGGCAGCGCCGCCCCGCTCGGACATCGTCGGCCCTGCGGTCGCCGCGCCGGCCGGCCCGTGGCGCCGGGCGGGGTCGTCCCCCGGCTCGGCCCACTGCTGGGCGAGGAGGCGGGCCATGCCGATGCCGTCCTCGTGCATGGCGAAGCCCTCGTACGCGTCGGCGCCGGGGAAGGGCAGGCCGGCGAGCAGGTAGTACTCGTCGGCGGCGAACGCCATCCGCCGGCCCAACACCCGCAGGAAGACCTGCTGCCATTCGTGCACGGTGTCGACGGCCGCCCGCGCTTCCTCGTCCGTGTGGGGGCGCATGGCCGCCTCGTGGGACCACCGGCTCACGCCGAGCGGCACCACGGCCACGCTCGACAGCTCGGGGTACTCGTCGAGCACACCCGCCAGCGTGTCGTGCAGCACGCCGCCGTCGTTGACCCCCGGGCACACCACGACCTGGCCGTGGACCTCGATGCCGGCGTCGAGCAGCGCCCGCAGCCAGCGCAGGCTGGTGGCGCCCCGCCGGTTGCGCAGCATGCGGGCGCGGATGTCGGCGTCGGTGGCGTGGATGCTCACGTAGAGCGGGGCGAGGCGCTCGGTGACGACGCGCTCGAGGTCGGCTTCGGTGAAGCGGGTCAGGGTGGTGAAGTTGCCGTACAGGAACGACAGCCGGTAGTCGTCGTCCTTCACGTACAGGCTCTTGCGCATCCCCGGCGGGAGCTGGTGGATGAAGCAGAACTCGCAGTGGTTGTCGCAGGTCTGCACCCGGTCGAACAGCGCCGAGGCCAGCTCGGCGCCGAGCGGCTCGCCGGCCGCCTTCTCCACCACCACCGAGAGCTCGAGGCCGCCGCGGCGGATCTCCAGCTCCACGCAGGCCTCGTCGGTGAGCAGCTGGAGTTGGATGACATCTCGGGGCACCCGTCCGGCCAGGGCGACGATCTCGTCGCCGGGCCGCAGGTCCGCCCGCGCGGCCGGTGACCCGTCGGCCACGGCCACCACCCGAGGCAGCGACATGCCCCCAGGCTACTGCCAGCCGTAGCCTGGGCCCATGCCGGTCGAGACGGTCCTCCTGGCCGCGCCACGCGGCTTCTGTGCCGGTGTGGAGATGGCGATCAAGGCGCTGGGGTGGATGGTGCGCGTCTTCGACCCGCCGGTGTACTGCTACCACGAGATCGTCCACAACCAGATCGTCGTCGACCGCTTCCGCCGGCTCGGGGTGGTGTTCGTGGACGACGTGGCCGAGGTGCCGCCGGGTGCCCCTCTCATGCTCAGCGCCCACGGCTCGGCCCCCGAGGTGGTGGCGGCGGCACGGGCCAACGGCGGCGTGGTGGTCGACGCGGTGTGCCCCCTGGTGACGAAGGTCCACCACGAGGTGAAGGTCCGTGCCGGCAAGGGCTACACCGTCGTCTACGTCGGCCACGAGGGCCACGACGAGGCGGTGGGAACCATGGCCGTCGCCCCCGACGCCGTCCGGCTGGTGGAGACGGAGGCGGACGTGCACGCACTGGACCTCGATCCTGACGACCCGGTGGCCTTCCTCGCGCAGACCACCCTCAGCATGGACGAGTGGGCGGGTGTCCGCGACGCCGCCGCCGGCCGATTCCCCGCCATGTGGATGCCGTCACGGAGCGATCTCTGCTTCGCCACCACCAACCGCCAGACGGCGCTGAAGGCCATCGCCGCCCGGGCCGACGCGCTGCTGGTGATCGGGTCGGCCAACTCCTCGAACACCCGGGCCCTGGAGAACGTGGCCCGGACGATGTGTCCCGTGGTGGTCCGCGTGAACGGGGCCGACGAGGTTCCCGACGATCTCGAGGGGGTGGTGGGCGTGACCGCCGGTGCGTCCGCCCCCGAGGAGCTGGTGCGGTCGGTGATCGACCGGCTGGGCCCGACCGGGGGCGTCGAGCTGGTCGCCGTCACCGACGAGGACGAGTACTTCCCGCCGCCGCGAGAGCTCCGCGACCTGCTGCGGGCAGCGGTGATCGCAGTGAGCGCTTCGCTCTTCGTGCCCGCCGACGCCTCGGCGCCGCTCCTCGACGACCGCCTCATCGCCGCCAGCGACGTGCTGGACGTCCTGTCGCAGAGCGCTCCCAGCCCGGCGCCGCTGACCTGACGGGCGCCGCTCCGGGCGAGGATGACGGAGGGGTGCTCAGGCCCCGACGCGGGCCTGAGCCTCGTCGAAGAGGCGCTGGAGCTCGGCCCGGAGGCGCTCGGTGAGTTCGTGCACCGTGCGCCGGGGCGCCCGTTTGCCGTCCGTGGGCGCAGACGGCGGGTGGATCGGCGCACCGATGATCACCGAGCAGCGCACGGGACGCAGGACCCACGATCCCTTGGTCATGGCCCGTTCCGAGCCGCCGATCCCCACGGGAACGATGGGGACACCCGCCCGTATGGCGAGGTACGCAGCCCCCTCGGAGATGGGCCCGATCACCGGGCCCGAACGCCGGCCGCCCTCGGGGAAGACCACCAGCGGCTCGCCGCCGGCCAGCACCTCGAGGCACAGGCGCATGGCGACACGGTCGGCGGTCCCCCGCCGCACCGGGAAGCCCCCGAGGGCGGTGAACAACCAGCCCGGCGCCCGGTGCTTCCACATGGTGTCCTTCCCCATGTACCGCAGGCGCCGCTGGGTCACCCCGGCCACCAGGGGGGTGTCGATGTTGGAGCGGTGCACCGGCGCCAGCACGAACGGTCCGGGGGGGACGAGCTCGCGTCCCTCGATCCGCAGCCTCCAGTACGTCATGGAGACGGCGACGAGGAGGTTCCGCGCGATCCGGTACAGCACCCGCTGGCCGAACGATGGCCCGGCGCCGCCGGCCGCCCCGCCTCTCGTCGACACGGCGCCCTCGACGCCGGTCACAGGAGGGCGACCACGGCGTCGACGACCTCGTCGACGGTGCGGCCCGTCGTGTCGATGACGACCGCGCCGTCTGCCACCACGAGGGGCGACGCCGTCCGCGACGAATCGATCCGATCGCGCCGGGCCAGGTCGGCCACCACCTCGTCGTGGGCGAGCTGGCCGTGCTCCCCCGCCCGCCGCCGGGCCCGCTCGGCGTCGGAGGCGGTGAGGTACACCTTCACGTCGGCGTCGGGGAGGACGACGCTGGCGATGTCGCGGCCCTCCATCACCCCGCTGCGCCGCTGGCGCATCCAGGCCCGTTGCCGGCGCACCAGCTCCGCGCGCACGGCCGGGTTCTGGGCGACGGCGCTCACGGCGACGCTCACCGCCGGCCCCCGGATCGCCTCGGTGGCGTCCTCACCGTCGACCGTCACCTTCTCGTCGACCTCGATCGACGTACGGGCCACGAGGGCAGCCACGGCGGCGGCGTCCGACGGGTCGATCCCGTCCCGCAGGGCGGCGAAGGCGACCGACCGGTACATGGCCCCCGTATCGAGATGACCGATGCCGAGGCGCGCCGCCACCGCCCGGGCCACGGTGGACTTTCCCGATCCGGCCGGTCCGTCGATGGCGATCACCGGCACAGCAGCCGCAGGTCCGCTTCGAAACCCGGATAGCTGGTGTCGACCGACTCCCACCCGTCGATCCGCACCGGGCCGCCACCGTCCGGCAGGGCCATTCCCGCCACCGCCATCGCCATGGCGATGCGATGGTCCCCGTGCGAGTGGACGGCGCCGGCACCGAGGCTCGCGCCCCCGGCCACGACGAGGCCGTCGGGCCGCTCCTCGGCGTGCACCCCGAGACCGGCCAGCCCGTGCGCCAGCGCGGCCACCCGGTCCGTCTCCTTCACCCGCAGCTCGCCGGCATCGGCGAACGTGGTGACGCCCTCGGCGACGGCCGCGGCCACGGCCAGCGCGGGGATCTCGTCGATCAGGCCCGGCACCTCGGCCCCGCCCACGTGGGTGCCGCGAAGCGGGCCGTACCGGGCGTGGATGTCGGCCGTGCCGTCCGCACCGATGGCCACGTCGACCGGCGCGCCCATGCGTCGCAGCACGTCCAGGAAGTCGGCCCGGGCTTGGCCCACGTACACATGCTCCACGACGACGTCGCTTCCCGGGGTGATGCAGGCGGCCACCACCCAGAACGCGGCCTGCGACGGATCGCCGGGGACGTCGAGGCGGAACGGCTCCAGCTTGGAGGCACGCACGCGCGTCTCGAGGCGGTCGGCGCTCACCACGACGTCGGCGCCCACGGCGGCGAGGAGCTCCTCGGTGTGGGCGCGCGTCACCACGTGCTCCCGTACCACGGTGTCGCCCTCGGCGCCGAGGCCGGCCAGCAGGACGGCCCCCTTGACCTGGGCGCTCGGCACGGGGAGCTCGTACTCGATGCCGCGCAGGCCGCCCCCGCGAACGGTGAGCGGCGGGCACAGGTCGTCGCCCGTGCCCTCGACGTGCGCCCCCATGAGGCGCAGGGGGACCGCCACGCGATCCATGGGGCGGCGGCTCAGCGACTCGTCGCCGGTGAGCGTGGTGGTCCACGGCAGGGAGGCGCACACTCCGGCCAGCAACCGCAACCCGGTACCGGAGTTGCCGAGGTCGAGGGCGACGGCATGCTCGTGCAGGCGGTCGCGACCGCCGCTGACGGTGGCCGTCGCGCCGCCGGCGCCTCCCCCGCCGGGCGCGGCCAGGTCGACGCCGGCGCCGAGCAGGCGCAGGGCGCCCGCCGTGCGGGCCACATCGTCGCCGTCGGCCAGCCCCGTCACGAGGGAGGTGCCCTCGGCCAGCGCGGCGAGGAGGAGGGCGCGGTGGGAGATGGACTTGTCGCCCGGCACCCGGACGCGGCCCTTCAGCGGCCGCCCACCGCGCACCTCGAGCACGCTCATGGCCGCTCCGTCAACGTCTCACGACAACGGGTTGGTGGACGGGCGATAGCCGCGCTCCACGAGGGCCAGGCGCAGCCGCTCGGCGTCCTGCGCATCCACCACCAGGAGGAGCACACCACGCTCACCCTCGGCCGAGTGGGCGATCTCGAGGTCGGCGATGTTCACTGCCAGCTCCCCGGCCAGGGTTGTGACCTCGGCCAGCACGCCGGGGCGGTCGGCGACCGGCACACGGACCTCGAGGAGGTTCTCCGGATGGGCGACGGCGGTGGGCAGGTTGGTCCGGGCCGCCCGCGCCGCCTCCAGCGCCCGCAGCAACCCCGCACGGTCGCCCGCGTCCACCACGTGGCGCATACCGGCCAGCGCGCCCAGCAGCGTGTCGAGGGCGCCCACGATGGCGGTGCGGTTCTCGGCGCAGATGTCCGGCCAGATGCCCGGATGACCGGCGGCGATGCGGGTCATGTCGCGAAAGCCCCCGGCGGCCAGGCGCAGGAGCAGGGCGTGCTCCTCCGCCCCTTCGGCGGCCAGGCCCATGAGGGTCGCGGCGACCAGGTGGGGAACGTGGGAGACGAGTGCGACCAGCGCGTCGTGGCGGTCGGGCGACGTGGCGACCACCTCGGCCCCGAGGGTCGACACCACCGAGCGGACCGTGGCGTACGCGTCGGCGTCGGTGGCCTCCGTGGGCGTGAGCACCCAGGTGGCGCCGACGAACAGCTCGGCGGCCGCGCCCTCCAGGCCCTCCTGCTCGGAACCGGCCATCGGGTGGCCGCCGATGAAGCGCGGCGATGCCACGGCCGCCACGATCGGGCCCTTCACGCTGCCCACGTCGGTCACCACGCCGGCGCCGGCGGCCAGCGCCCGGCGGGCCAGCGATGCGACCGACGAGACCGGGGTGGCCACGAAGGTGATCGCCGCCGCCGCGTCGGGGCCCACCTCGTCGAGGGCGCCGTGGGCCAGCGCCTCCTTGGCCCGCCGCTCGTCCGCGTCGATCCCGCTGACGTGCCAGCCGTGGGCCCGCAGGGCCAGACCGATGGACGCGCCGATCAACCCGGTGCCGACGATCGCCGCTCGCGCCGGCCCGCTACTCGGGAAGGTCATCGCGCAGGATCGCCGTTCCCCGGAGGTAGACGTGGTGCAGCTCGGCCCTCGACCGCTCGGTGTTCACGTGCAGCAGGACACGGATGCACTGCCCGGGCTTGCCCACGATGTCGAGCTCCTGGGCACACAGCAGGGGCACGTCCCCCAGCCCGGCGCCCCGGGCCGCCTCGGCCGGGAACATGGAGTGGATGTCGTCGGTGGCCGTGAACACGGCGCTGATCAGGTCGTCGTGGCCGAGGGCGTTGCGCTCCAGCAGCACGGTGACCAGCTCCGAGACGCGCTCGGTGACCTGCTCCCTCGTGTCGGCGTCCACCCGGGTGGCGCCCCGGAGTGCACGGACCGTGACGGGCATCGGGAGCCGACTCTAGCGAGTCGGTGCGTCTGCTCCGCCGCTCGTTCCGGCCTCTCGCACGGCCTGCTCGAGGGCTCGGACCTCGGCCACTTCGAGGGGGCGCCACTGCCCCGGCCGAAGGCCGCGGTCCACGAGGATGCCGACCCGCGTGCGCACCAGCCGCACGACCGGATGGCCGACCGCCGCGCACATGCGGCGAACCTGGCGGTTCCGCCCCTCGTGGATCACGATCCGCAGGGCCCGAGGGGGCACCAGCGCCACCCGAGCGGGCGCAGTGCGGCCGTCGTCCAGCTCCACACCCTCGCGCAGGCGCCGGACGGCGGCCGGCGACGGTGTGCCCTCGACCTCGGCCAGGTACTCCTTCTCGACGCCGAACGACGGATGGGTGAGACGGTGGGCCAGCTCGCCGTCGTTGGTGAGGAGCAGCAGCCCCTCCGTGTCCGTGTCGAGCCTGCCCACCGGGAACACCCGCGGCGCGGCGGGAACCAGGTCGACGACGACGGGCCGCCCCTCCGGATCCGATGCCGTGGTGACCACGCCGCGAGGCTTGTTCAGGAGGTAGTAGACGAGCCCCTCCCGCACGCCCACGGGAACGCCGTCGACCTCGACGCGGTCGACGGCGACGTCGACCCGACGCCCGAGGTCGGCGACCTCCCCGTTCACCCGCACGCGGCCCCCGGCGATGAGGCCTTCGCAGACGCGCCGGCTGCCGAACCCGGTCCGGGCCAGGACCTTCTGCAGCCGCTCACCCGTGTGCGTCCCGGATCGCGCTCCGGGATCGCTCATTCGAGCGGGCGCAGCCCCTGCTCGAGCGTCTCCACCACGCTGGCGTCGGGAACGAACTCGCCGAGCGGCGGCAGGTCGTCGACGCTGTCGAGCCCGAGCTTCTCGAGAAACGACCCCGTCGTGCCGTACAGCACCGCCTGGCCCGGCCCGGGATCGCGCGCCACCTCGGCCACGTACCCGCGCTGTTGGAGGGTGCGCACGACCCCGTCGACGTTGACGCCGCGGATCGCCGCCAGCTGGGCGCGCGACACGGGTTGCTTGTACGCCACGATGGCCAGCGTTTCGAGGGCGGCCGCCGACAGCCGGGCCGACTGGCCGCCGAGCACGAA
Source organism: Acidimicrobiales bacterium (assembly GCA_036262515.1). Classification (GTDB taxonomy): domain Bacteria; phylum Actinomycetota; class Acidimicrobiia; order Acidimicrobiales; genus JAHFUS01. The sequence continues at coordinate 28,246 of DATAIT010000075.1, forward strand.
GCGCTCGATGTAGGCGGCCAGGTCGGGGGCGCTCTGGAACCGGTAGCCGCCCGCCACCCGGGCGAGGACGAACCCCCGCTCCTCGACCTCGTACGACGCCGCCAGCTCGGCGCACAGCTCGTCGATCCGCGCCGGCGTGATCTCCAGGAGCTGGGCCAGCAGTGCGGGCTCGACCGGCTCCGCCGCCACCATGAGGACCGCCTCGATGGCCCGCAGGTCCTCCGACCGCTCCATCAGACGTGCGCCTCCGCACCAACGGGGCCGACCCACAGCACGCGCATCTCGCCGAAGGCGGCGGCCTGTTCCAGCTCGACCAGACCGTCCTTGTACAGCTCGAGCAGTGCGAGGAAGTGGACGATGACCTGGATGCGCTCGTCGATCCCGGCGGTGAGGCGGCGGAAGGTGGTGGGGCCCGTCGCCGGCAGCGACGTGCACAGCTCGTCGACGGTGTCCCTCACGCTGGCACGGATGAGGTTGACGTGGCTGAGGTCGACACGAGGCGGCGGCGCCTTCGGCGCCAGCGCTCGAAGAAGCGCGGTGCGGAGGTGCTGCGGCGTGACGCCGGCAAGCACGTCGGGGACGAGCGACAAGAAGCGCTCCTCCATGCCCGCCACCCGTGGTCGGGACAGGTCGGCGGCCATGGCCAGGCGCTCGAGCGCCCGCGCCGCGTCCTTGAACGTCTTGCACTCGAGGAGGCGGGCCAGGAGGAGATCACGCTCCTCCCACAGGGCCAGCTCCTCGTCGAGGTCGGCGTCGCCGACGTCGGGCAGCAACCGGCTGGCTTTCAGCTCGATGAGCGTGGCGGCGATGAGGAGGAACTCGGTGGCCACGTCGAGGTCGAGATCGGCCATGTCGCCGAGGTGGGCCACGTAGGCGTCGACGATGGCGCTCAGCGACACCTCGTAGAGGTCGACCTGCTGGCGGGTGATCAGGTGGAGCAGGAGGTCGAACGGCCCCTCGAACACGGGCGTGGAGACCTCGTAGGGCATTGGTCGACAATACCGGGGGACGCCCGGAGGGGGTGGCATACCATGCCGCGATGGCGACGGTGCTCTCGGGGTTGAAGCCCACAGGACCGGTGACGTTGGGGAACTATCTCGGCGCCCTGCGGGTCTGGGTCGAGGAGCAGCACCAAGCCCAGTCGTACTTCCTCGTCGTCGACCTGCACGCCCTCACCGTCGCGTTCGAGCCCGAGCGCCTGCGCGCCCTCATCCGGGAGAGCGCACTGTGCATGATGGCCGCCGGGCTCGACCCCGACCGCTGCACCCTCTTCGTCCAGAGCACGGTGCCCGAGCACACCGAGCTGGCCTGGCTGCTGGAGTGCACGGCGAGCTTCGGCGAGCTCAGCCGAATGACCCAGTTCAAGGACAAGGCGGCCGAGCAGGACTTCGTGTCCGCCGGGCTGTTCACCTACCCGGTGCTGATGGCCGCCGACATCCTCCTCTACGACGTGGACCAGGTGCCGGTGGGCGAGGACCAGCGCCAGCACGTCGAGCTCACCCGCAACCTGGCCGTCCGCTTCAACAGCCGCTACGGCGACGTGCTCACGGTTCCCGAGGCGACGGTGCCGAAGGTCGCCGCCCGCGTGAAGGACCTCCAGGACCCGACCAGGAAGATGTCGGCCAGCGCGGCGTCGACGGCCGGCACGATCCTGCTGCTGGACCCCCCGGAGGTCATCGAGCGGAAGGTCAAGCGGGCGGTCACCGACACCGAGAGCGAGGTCCGCTACGACCCCGAGGCCAAGCCGGGCGTGTCGAACCTGCTCACCATCCTGGCCGCCGCCACCGGGGCCGAACCGGAGACCGTGGCCAAGGGGTTCAGCCGCTACGGCGACCTGAAGACGGCGACGGCCGACGCCCTGATCGCCCTCCTCGAACCGATCCAGGCGCGCTACCGCGAGCTGGCCCAGGACCCGTCGGGCACCGACGCCGCCCTGGCACGGGGGGCCGAGGCGGCGCACCACGTCGCTGCCGCCACCGTCGCTCGGGCCCGGCAGGCGATCGGTCTCCTGCCCCGCTGAGGGGCGCTTCGACCGCCGCCCTCCGGCGGCGGTGCGGGAGCCCGCGGGTGTCGCGTCTAGCGGACCAGGCCGGCCCAGAGCCGTATGGCCGGCCGGAATACGTTGTCGAGGGCGTTGGGCAGGAGCAGCACGAGCACGAGCAGCAGGCCCATCGAGTACTGCCGCAGCTTGAGGTAGCCCGGCCACCAGGCGCCGGGCAGCAGCCGCTCCACCATGGCGGACCCGTCGAGGGGTGGGATGGGAATCAGGTTGAACACGGCCAGGACGACGTTGACCAGGCCGACGTTGACGAGCAGCTCGCTGCCCACCGGGAGGCCGCTGAAGCCTCCGTCCGGGAGCACGGCCCGCAGCGTCAGCGCAGCGACCAGCGCCAGCACGATGTTGGTGGCCGGCCCGGCCAGGCTGACCAGCAGCATGTGGTTGCGGGGGCTGCGGAGGCGGGACGGGTTCACCGGTACCGGTTTGGCCCACCCGAACGGCGAGGACCCGGCCAGCACGAGGATGGCGGGCAGGATCACGGTGCCGAAGAGGTCGACGTGGGAGACGGGGTTGAGGGTGAGACGCCCCGCCTTCTTGGCCGTGTCGTCACCGAAGCGCAGGGCGACGACGCCGTGCGACACCTCGTGGAGGATGACGGAGGCGAACAGGACGGCGAGGATCAGGACGGTGTCGGTGGTGACCACGTCGCGGACGACGAGCCCGGCCACCACGGCGACGGCGACGACGGCGAGGCCCAGCGTCCTGCGTCGCTCGAACGCTCCCGGCGCCTCCCTGCCTGACGGAGACTGCGGTTCGGAGATCGACGATCAGCGCTTGGAGGCGCAGTCCATGCACAACCGGGCGGCCGGCTTGGCCTCGAGACGCGCCGGGCTGATGCGCTGGTCACAGCCCTCACAGACCCCGTAGGTGCCGCTCTCGAGCTTCCCGATGGCGTACTCGACCTCGTCGAGCGTGTCCCGGAGGCTGGCAGCCAGCGCTTCGGCCTCGCCCCGCTCGGCCGTCACCTGGCTGGAGTCGGCGAAGTTGGAGTCGTAGGTGATGCTGGCGCCCTCGCCCACTCCCAATTCGCGCAGCTGGGCCAGAAGTGTCTCGCGCTCCTGCTCGAGCAAGCCGCGCAGATCAACCGAGGGTGCATCATTGGCCACGAACCGAGGCTACTGGCTCGGCGGAGGCACCGGGAGCGGTCGGCCTCCGCTCCGGGGATGCCACCGGCGGTACCCCTCGACCAGCTCGTCGACGTCGAGGAGGCTCGGCTGGCCCACGAGCAGCTGCTGGACGGCCGCCGGAGTCGCCCCCCGGGCGGTCAGGTGGGCGGCGAACGAGTGGCGCAGGACATGAGGCCCGAGACGGCCGGCCAGCCCTGCCCGCTCGCCGGCCACCCGCACGACCTCCCACCCCCACTGCCGGGACAGGCGGCCGCCCCGCTGGTTCACGAACAGCGGCACGTCCTCCCGGGTGCCGGCCCCGAGGGCTCCGGCCATCTCCCGGCGTCCCCGTGGCGCGAGCCACGCGGCCACGGCGTCGGCCGCGGGCCGGCCGACGGGCACCACCCTGGGGTTGCGTCCGCCGAGGCGGGCCAGCCCTCCGCCGTCAACGTCCCCTCCGCCGACCACGTCGCCCACGCCGAGCCCGACGATCTCGGAGATGCGGGCGCCTGTGGCGTAGAGCAGCTCGAGCAGGGCCCGGTCCCGGCGGGCCCTGGCCCCGGTCCCGGCGGTCGACTCCACCAGCGCCTCCGCTTCGGCCTCGGTGAGGACGGCCGGCTCGGGTGCGGCCGGCTCGGGTGCGTCGACGGCACGGGCGGCGTCGTTCCCGCACCACCGGTGCAACGATCTCAGCGCCACGAGGGCCCGCGCCACCGATGCGGGCCGGCTCCCCGCCGCCTCCATGGCGCCGAGGTATGCCGCCACGTCGTCCTCGCCGGCCCGATCCACGGTGAGGCCCCGACCGGCCAGGAACCGCTCGTAGGCGACCAGGTCGCGGCGGTAGGCGGCGAGGGTGTTCGGCGCCCGGCCCCGGTCCTCCAGGTCGGCGAGGAAGCCGAGGGCGGCGGCGCTGAGGCGAGCAGGACCGGGTGGCCCTCGACGGGAACGGGTGGCGGCGCTCAGGCCAGGCACACCATGGGGTCGGCCGCCGGCAGCCCCAACGCCTCGGCGACGACCGGATTGGTGACGCGACCTCCCACCGTGGTGACGCCGGGGCGCAGCGCCGGGTCGTGCTCGACCGCGCCCCGCACGCCGCGCTCGGCCACGGCCAGCACGTAGGGGAGGGTGGCGTTGGTGAGGGCGTAGGTGGACGTGTGGGGGACGGCGCCGGGCACGTTGCCAACGGCATAGTGCAGGACGCCGTGGCGCTCGTACACGGGCGCGGCATGGGTGGTCTCGCGCGTCGTCTCCACGCAGCCGCCCTGGTCGACGGCGATGTCGACGATCACGGCGCCCGGCTTCATGGCCCGCACCATGTCCTCGGTGACGACCATCGGGGCCCGTCCTCCCGGCACGAGGACGGCACCGATGAGCAGGTCGGCCTCGGCCACGGCCCGCTCCACCGCGCCCCTGTTGGAGGCGAGGGTCAGGATGCGGCCCTTGTGGATCTGGTCGACGAAGCGGAGGCGGTCGAGGTTCTTGTCGAGCAGCCAGACCTCGGCCTCCATGCCCTGGGCGATCCAGGCCGCGTTCCACCCGACGTTGCCGGCACCGATCACCACGACCCGGGCCGGGCGGACGCCGGGGGCCCCGCCGAGCAGCACGCCGCGCCCCCCGTTCTCCCGCTCGAGATAGTGCGCCCCGATCTGGGTGGCCATGCGGCCGGCCACCTCGCTCATGGGCGCCAGCAGCGGCAGGGCGTTGCCCGCCGTCTGCACGGTCTCGTAGGCGAGGGCGGTGGTGCCCGCGGCCAGCAGCGACTTGGCCACGTCGGGGTAGTGGGCGAGATGGAGGTAGGTGAACAGCACCTGGTCCGCTCGAAGCCGCCCCGCCTCGTCGCGCTGGGGCTCCTTGACCTTCACGACCAGGTCGGCGCCCCACGCATCGGTTTCGGGAACGATGTGGGCGCCGGCCGCCGCGAAGTCGGCGTCGGCGATCGACGAGCCGTCACCTGCCCCCCGTTCGATGCGGACCACGTGCCCGTGGGCAACCAGCTCCCGTACGCCGTCGGGCGTGATGGCCACGCGGTTCTCCCCCGTCTTCACCTCCGCCGGGACGCCCACGATCACGATCGCCACCGTACCCAGTGGCCCGGTTCAGCGCCCGGACAACGCCTCACGGGCCAGGCACAGGGCGATGATCGTCTTGGCATCCACGATGGCTCCCGACGACACGAGGGTGGGGACGTCGGCCAGCTCCACCCGCTCGATGGTCATGTGCGTCTCCTCCACGCCCTGGAACGAGGTCGGGCACGGTTCGAGGTCGAGCCCCATGAACAGGTAGGAGTGCTCGTCGCAGAAGCCGGGCGAGTTGTAGAACTCGGCCAGCTTCTCCAAGCGGCCGGCCCGCATCCCGACCTCCTCCTCCATCTCCCGCATGGCCGTGACCTCGGGCCGCTCGTCCTGCACATCCCGCTTGCCGGCGGGAACCTCCAACAGCTCCCGCTCGAGGGGCGCCCGGTACTGGCGGACCAGGAGCACGGCGGCACCGTCGTCGATGACCGGGACGACCACGACCGCCCCGGGGTGGTGCACCACGTCGCGCTCGAACTCGGTGCCGTCGGGCGCGACGTGGCGGCCGACGGCGGCCCACACCACGGTGCCCCGCCACACCTCGCGCTCGCCCAGCTTCCGGAAGCCGCTCACCTGTGCGGGGGACGGCTCAGATGACCGGCAGCTGGGGGTTGCGGCCCTCGGCCCGGTCGAGAGCGGCGCCCACCAGCTCGAAGAACAGCGGGTGGGGCCGGTCGGGCCGGCTCTTGAACTCGGGATGGGCCTGGGTCCCGATCCAGCACGGGTGCCCCGGAAGCTCGATGAACTCCACCAGCCGGTCGTCGGGTGACGTCCCCGAGCACACCAGGCCGGCGTCCTCCAGGCGGTGGCGGTAGCGCGGGTTCACCTCGTAGCGGTGACGGTGGCGCTCGTAGACCACCGGCTCGCCGTACGCCTTCTCCACCAGGGACCCGGGCTTGAGCCTGGCCACGTAGGAGCCGAGGCGCATGGTGCCGCCCATGTTGACGACCTCGCGCTGCTCGTCCATCAGGTCTATCACCAGCTCGGGCGACTGGGGGTCGAACTCGCGGGAGTTGGCAGAAGGGAGGCCGGCCTTGCTCCGGGCGAAGTCGATCACCATCACCTGGAGCCCGAGGCACAGGCCCAGGCAGGGCACGTCGTTCTCACGGGCGTAGGCGGCGGCGGCGATCTTGCCGTCGATGCCCCGTTCCCCGAACCCGCCGGGGATCACCATGCCGTCGAGGTCGCGCAGGCGGCCGTCGGCCAGCATGCCGGTGACCTCCTCCGCCTGGATCCAGTCGATCTCGACCTTGGCGCCATGGTGGAACCCGGCGTGGCGCAGCGCCTCCACCACCGACAGGTACGCGTCGGCCAGGTTCACGTACTTCCCGATGAGCCCGATGCGAACCGGCTTCGTGGCCGCTTCCACCAGGCGGACCAGCGACGTCCAGCGCGACAGCTCGGGGTCGGGCGTGTCGAGCTGGAGCAGCCGGCACACCTCGTCGTCGAGGCCCTCGTCGTGCAGGACGAGGGGGATGGCGTAGAGGTTGCTGGCGTCGACGGCGCTCACCACGGCGTGCGTCGGCACGTCGCACAGCAGGGAGATCTTCCGCTTCAGGCCGTCGGAGAGGGCCTGATCCGAGCGGCAGACGATCACGTCGGGCTGGATGCCACGGCTGCGCAGCTCGGTGACCGAGTGCTGGGTGGGCTTGGTCTTCTGCTCCCCGCTCGGGCCGAGGTACGGCACCAGCGTGAGGTGGATGTAGCAGACGTTCTCCCGGCCCACGTCCTTGCGGAACTGCCGGATGGCCTCCAGGAACGGGAGGATCTCGATGTCGCCGACGGTGCCACCGACCTCGGTGATCACGACGTCGACGTCGTCACCGGCCAGGCGGGTGATGCGCTCCTTGATCTCGTTGGTGACGTGGGGGATGACCTGCACGGTCCTGCCGAGGAAGTCGCCCCGGCGCTCCTTGGCGATCACCGACTGGTAGATCGATCCCGTGGTGGTGTTGGACTCCCGGTGCAGGTTCTCGTCGATGAAGCGCTCGTAGTGCCCGAGGTCGAGGTCGGTCTCGCCGCCGTCGTCGGTGACGAACACCTCTCCGTGCTCGAAGGGGTTCATCGTCCCGGGGTCGACGTTGATGTACGGGTCGAGCTTCTGCATGGTGACCCGGAGGCCTCGGGCCTTGAGGAGGCGGCCGAGGGCGGAAGCGGTGATGCCCTTGCCCAGCGACGAGGACACGCCCCCCGTCACGAAGATGTGCTTCGTCACGGGCTCGCAGCCTACCCGCGCCCGCCGGGCGGACGGCGGACCGTTCGCGGACACGGCGGCCGGCTCCCCGCAGACGCCGATGGGAGGGCATGCGGCTGCGTGCGTACGATGACGCTCGTGGCACGCCCGCGGGTCCTCGTGGTGGTGGCGGCCACGGCGGCCGCGGTGTTCACGGCCCTCCTCCTCGCCGTCAGCGTCCACCGGGGTCCCCTGCCCCTGGACGGCACCGTGCGCGACTGGTTCGAGACGCTGTCCAGCCCGGAGAGCCGAAACGTGATTCGCCCCGTGGCGATGCTCGGCGCCCGCGAGGTGCTCATCCCCCTGCTGGTGATCGGCGGCGCGGTTCTGTCGATGCGGCGCCGGACGCCGGGCCCGTTGGTGATGCTGGTCGGCAGCTACCTCGGCATGGCACTGGTCGTGGGACCCGTCAAGACCATCCTCCACCGCCCCGAGCCGGGCGACCTGGCCGGCGACCTCGGGCGCAGCTTCCCCTCAGGGCACGCCGCCCAGGCCATCCTGGTCTACGGCATGCTCGGGCTCCTGCTCGTGGCCCAGTCGCTGGCCCCCCGCGCCCGGGCGGTGGCCACCATCGTCCCGATCCTCGTCATCGGTACCGCCGGCTTCGCCGTGCTGTTCCGCGAGGCCCACTGGTTCAGCGACATGGTCGCCGGCTACGCCATCGGGCTGGTCTGGATGGCCGGCCCCGTGGCGCTCGCCCACCACCGGGCCCCGTGGTTGCTCGGGATCACGCCCGCCGGTGGGACGCCGAGAGGCAAGACCACCAGCGGCGTCGCAGGCTGACGGCCGCGCCCGGCGCCGCCCGGCCGTCGGAGGCGTGACCCGCCCGCCGGCTCAGAATCGCCGGCCCCACCGGTCCAGCGCCCGCAGCGGCGGCACGGCGTCGATGACGCGGCCGAAGGAGATGACCTCGCTGGCGGCGTTCAGGACGACGACCACCGCCAGCAGCGACGTGCGGGTGGCAGGAGCGCAGGCGACGACCACGCCGAGGCCGACGGCGCCACCGAGGACGTTCGCTCCGGTGTCGCCAAGCATGAGGTGCTCGCGCAGGTCGTCGAGCAACAGCGCGGCGACGGCGCCCGCCACCACGGCCACGCCCACCAGCGACGTCGGCCCCGCCGTCGCGACGGCGAGGGTCGCGAACGCGGCGAGGCCGGCCTTGGCCGCCCGGCCCGGACGGCGGTCGAGCAGGTTCCCCATGTTGGCCGTGAGGGCCACCAGGGCGGCGTCGGCCACGAGGCGCCCCGACCCGGCATCGCCGCCGTCGGCCACGGCCACGGCCACGACGGCCACGGCCAGCCCGGCGAACAGCTTCACCCCGCCGGTGGTGAGCCGGCCCCGGACGAGCTCGGTGAGGTGACCGCGGAAGCCGCGGGCGTCGTCCCCACCCACCAGGTCGTCGAGGAGGCCGACGAGGGCCATACCGACCACCAGGACCGCGGCCGCCGCCCGGCCGGGGCCGACGCCAGCCGGGCCGATCCCGGCCGAGCCGGCCAGCGCCCGTCCCGCCTCGACCACCACGACGGCAAGGGCGATGACGATGCCGGCGGCCGTCGGGACGTCGTGGTCCCGCCAGTTACGCCGCAGGAGCAGCGGCTGGGCGAGCGTCGGTCGGAGCACGGTCCACAGCAGGCGGGCGGCCAGCCAGCCGGCCACGACGGCGACCGCCAGCGTCACGAACCCATCCCTGGCCTCCGTCGAGGGTCGACGTGCCGGCCGCTCACGTCCCGGACACGAGGCGGCGACCCGGCACCCGTACCATCCCGCCACCCGACGCGGACCACGCCGCGTCCGGCGGCTCGAGCACTCGGACCGCAGGCTCGTCGCGCCCGAGGACCAGCAGCGTGAGCAGCGGCCCGACGTACACGTAGGCCAGGCCGGTGACGACGGCGCCGGAGTCGTTCACCGCGTAGCCGATGAGGCCTGCGGCGAGCACGCCGGCCAGGCCGGCACGCAGGGCCGAGCGCGGCGGGAGGAGCCGAGCCCATCCCTGCGCCCACGCCAGCACGGCCAGCAAGTAGGCGGCGGTGATGGCGATGACCCACGCCCACGGCGACCGGAACGAGCGGAGGTTGGCGGCCACCTTGCGGTCGAGCGTGGTGCGCACGGGATCGAGGCCCTCGTCGCCGATGCGGGCCGCCAGCTCGCCGAGATGGGTCCGTGACCCGGGCGGCCGCAACAGGTCGACACCGGTGGCGAGCAGCACGACGACAAGTGCGGCGCCGGCGGCCAGGCCGACCGCCCTCCACGACAGCCGCCGGCCCGACAGCACGAGCAGGGTGAGGCCGAACACAGGGACGAGGGTGAGGATGCCTCCGACGTCGGACCCCAGCGACGGCGCGCCGTCGGCCAGCGCCACCAGGGCGAGGACGCAGGCGGCCGTGATCAGCGCCTCGACGCGGCGGGGCGCGTGGTGGACATGGAGCGCGACGGCCAGGATGGCGGTGGCCGCCAGCATGCCGAACGCCGTGTTTCCGAGGCCGGTGAAGCGGGCGGCGGAGTGGTAGGAGTACCCGAGCAGGCTCGACGTCTGGAGCCTGGCCCCGGTGGCCAAGTCCGCCACGAGCAGGGCCACGGTGGCGCCACACACCCACGACAGCGGACCGAGGAGCCGGCGCCGTCCGAGCCGGACAGCGGCCGCGACCAGGACGGCGTCGATGGCCACCAGGACCGCCACGGCGCCGGCACCGAGGACGGCCACGGCCGGGATGGCCCGCAGCACGAACGTGGCGGCAGGCCAGGCGGCGATGGCCAGTGCTACTCGCGGGAGGACCCTGGCCGTCCGTCGGGCCGAGGCGAGCCGGGCGCCCGTGACGACTGCAATCGTGTACGCCACCGCCTGGAGCACGATGAACCAGAAGGTCAAGGGGAAGTACAGGGCTTCCCGGAAGTCGGCATCGCGATCGACGTCGCGCAGCCGGCCGAGGTCGGCCCGGCCCCGGTGATACCGCAACGGGTGGCCGATCATCCCGTCGGCAACAGGCGCGTCCAGCGCGTCGAGGACCGTCGGTGCCACGTCTGTGAGGGTGACCACGCCGAGCCGTCGGGTGGACGGGGAGTGGAGATAGCCAGGCACCACGCCGCGGCCGCTGGCCACCATCGGCGTGAGATGCCAGTCCTTGCCGGGGGGAACCACGGAGACCACCAGCAGGAGGGCATCGGGCCCGGCCGCCCGCACCACCTCGCCCAGCACCACGTCGGTCGACCGCAACGCCCGGTGGCGGGCCTCGGCGGCGGCGCGGGGCGTGGAGACGGCGGCGAACTCGGCCGCCCGGTCCATGTCGCCGGGGTCCACCACCACCACGTCGGCCTCTGCCAGCGCCGCCGCCACGGCTCGGTGCATGGCCCCCGGATCGGCTCGGATCCCGAACGGGGCGGAGGGGTCGACGGTGACGAGCTGGCGCCCGACCTCGCCGGCCGTCACCCAACCCCCGCCGTCCATGGCGGCGGCCGCCGCCGGCCGGAAGAGCACGGGACGCCGCGGGAGCCGAGGCGGCGCGATGTCGGCGTTGCCGACGACCGCCACCTTGCGGCCCGCTCGGCGCAGGGCGTCGCCCAGGGTGCCGGGCTGGCTGGGCAGGTGACGGCCCTCGTTCATGCGGAAGGTGGCCGGCGCACCGACCACGGCCACCCCTCCCGACGCCCGGCCACCACCGCGGCGGACGAGCGCCTCCGCGGCGGTGCCCCCCTCCAAGGCGTCGTCGGCCTCGAAGGCGAACCCGGCGTTGGCGTCGGCCCGCACCCGCGAGCCGGCGCCGAGGGTGGCGTACCCCTCGGCCGTCGAGGGTCGCCCGGCCAGGGTCCGCACGCTGGTGGCGGCCACGGCGCCCTGCCGCACGAGCCCGTCGAGGACGGGCATGGCGCCGGTGCCCACGTCGGCCCACCCCAGCTTCGGGATGCCGAAGACGACCACCTTCGACGCCGGGGCGGTGGCAGCCACGCTGGCCGGTTCCCGGTGCTTGCCGGACCACAGGGCGGTACCGGCCAGCAGCGCGAAGAGGACGACGATGGCCAGGGCCCGCTGGCGCGCGCTGGTGAGCCGGGGCCACAGGGCCCGCACGACGTGCGCACCTTGCGCCCCCCGGTGGCGGAAGCCGGCAACGCTCCGGCCCGTGTGCCGGTGGTCCATCGGCAGGTCCACCTCCACGACGCGCGCTCCCGTACGGACGGCGTCGATCGTGAGACCCACCTCGAGCCCGAAGCGGTCGGCCAGGGGGAGTGACCGCAGCAGCCGGGCGTCGACCGCCCGCTGACCCGACAGCGGCGAGCGGGGGCGGAAACCGCCGGTGGTGGCGCGCGCGATACCGGCTCCGGCCAGGCGCCGCACGCTCCCGAACCCCCCCTTGGTGCCGGAGGACGGCAGCACGGCGACGACCATCTCGGCTTCTCCCGCCAGCACGGGCGTCAGCAGCTCGCCGGCCACGGCGGCGGTGGCGCCGAGGTCGGCGTCGATCAGGAGGAACACGTCGGCGTGCGGCGAGGCGGAGACGCCCGCATGCACGGCGCCGCCCTTTCCGCGGTTGGCCGGGAGCACGACCACGCGCGCACCGGCGGCGAAGGCGGCGTCGGCCGTCTCGTCGGTGGAGCCGTCGTCGACCACGACGACCTCGTCGACGCCCACGACACCGCTGAGCGCAGCCACCGTGGCCCCGATCGAGTCGGCCCGATCCTTGGCCGGCACCAGGGCCACGACCACGGGTCGCGGGCCGCCGCTTCCGGTACCCACGTCGACCCCCCGCCCCAGACCCGGTGGCGCGGTCACGGGCGACGTCCCAGCGAGGCGGCCAGGGCGCCACCCGGGCGCAGGCCGCCCGTGACGGCCACGACGCCGGCGCCGGCCAGTAGCGCCAGTCCGCCCCCGGCGGCGAGGTCGACCAGGGCGCCGGTCCTCCCTGCCCTGTCGAACAGGCCGGCGCCGAGGCGCGCCGCGAGCCACAGCCCTCCGCCGAGGAAGGCGGCGTGGACCACGGCGCCGCCGACGGGCACGGCCACGGCGATGCGCCGGCGCAGCAGGACGAACAGGACGGCGGCGCCGATGGTGACGGCCAGTGAGTGGGCCAGACCCAGGGCCACCACACGGTCACCGCCGGAGGTCGCCGCAGTGGCCGCCAGCATCACCATCGAGCCGCCGGCCGCCACCCCGACGCCGACGACGGCGGCCAGCCGGGCCTCTCCGGCGGCAGTGGCGGCGCGGGCGAGCAGCTGGAAGGCGGCATAGCCGCCGAGACCCACCGCGTAGGCGGCCAGCACCCGCGCGACCAGAGCGGCCCCCTCGGCGTCGAGCGCGCCCACGCGGACGAGCACCAGGAGCTGGTGGGCCAGTGCCGCGAGCAGCGCGGCGCCCGGCACCACGAGCACGAGCGTGCGACCGACACCAGCCGACAGGTCGGCACCGAAGTCGCTCCACCGCCCAGCGTGCGCCGACGACGACAGGCGGGGATGAAGGGCGGTGAAGATCGGGTGGGCGACGAGGGCGAAGGGCAGCAGGAAGAACGTGAAGGCGATCTGGTAGGCCACGACCCCGCCCTCCACCTTGTTGGCGAGGACGAGGGTGACGGCCACCAGCACCTGCACGGCAGCCAGCAGCACTGCGCCCCATGCGCCCACGCGGGCCACCGCAGCGAGGCCGGGTGCAGCCAGGTCGGCGCGCGGGCGCAGGCGCACGCCGGCCCGGGCGAGGGCGAGCATCGGGACCGCTGCCATCGCCACCACGCCGCCGGTGGTGCCGATGGCGAGGATGAGACGCGGCGCCAGGGCCAGGTCGAGCCCCCGGTCCGGCCGGGACGTGACGGCCACGAAGGCCACCATGGTGGCGGTGACGACGACGTTGTTGGCCACGGGAGCGAAGGCGGCGGCGGCGAAGCGGCGCCTGGCGTTGAGCAGGGCGCCCGCCACCGCTCCCGCCGCGTACAGCAGCATCTGGGGCAGGAAGAACCACAGGAGGAACGCGCCCAGCCGCACCTCGTCGGCGCGCACGCCGGGGTCGTCGACGCCGGCGGTCAGAAGCCGCATCACCTGGGTGCCCCCGACGGCCATGGCCAACGCCAGGATGCCCAGCGCGGCGAGAGCGATGCCCAGGAGGGCGCCGGCCAAGCGCTCGGCCTCGTCGTGGCGGCCGCCGTCGAGCTGGGCGACGAAGGCCGGGACGAGCGGGGCGGACAGCAGCCCGGCGGCCAGGAGCTCGAAGGTCAGGGTGGAGACCAGGTTGGCGCTCTGGTAGGTGTTGCCCAGGAACGTGGCGCCCAGCGCGGCGCCGACCGCCAGCACGCGCACGAAGCCGGTCGCCCGGGACAGGGCGTTCCATCCCGATATGCCGAGGGTGGCCCGGCCGAGCCCCGTCCCCTGGCCGGCCAGGGTGGCGCCCGTGGTCACTTCACGGTCTCCGGCACGAGGCGTGCCGCGCCGGGCCCCACGCCGTAGTGGCCGACCTTGCTCTCCCCGAGGTCGCGCAGGGCGTAGACGGCGGCGAACCGGCCGCGGAAGTCCTCCAGGTCGTCGACCGTCGACAGCAGCGGCGACACCTGGTTGTCGGCCCGCAGCGGACCGACGAACACGGCGCGCACGCCGGGACGGGGGCCGTCCGCGTCGCGCCCGGCCTCGACGGCGAGCACGCGGGCGCGCGCCGTTCCCGCCAGCTGCCCGGCGAAGGGCAGGGCCAACGCCGAATTGGCGACCTCGGCCCCGGCGTCCGACGCGACGACGAAGCGCATCCCCGCCACGGGCGCCGCCGCCGGGTCCACGCCGTCGGTAGCAGGTTCGATCTCGACGAAGGCGGCGTCGCGGAGCTTGGCCAGCAGCCCCGACGACGTCTGCCCGGCCAGCTCGGCCGACAGCAGGTTGATCATGGACCGCCGAACCGGCTCGCCGCCCCGAGGTGCCACGTCGAGCAGCTCGGCCAGGGCCACGGCGTCCTCGTCCTTTTCGAGCTTCAGCTTCGAGGTGAACCAGACGGTGCCCTGGAACGCGGCACGGGCGGCGACGAGGGACCGGCGCAGCTCGTCGACGGGCCGGCGGTCCATTCCCTGCACCGCGAAGAGGAGGACCGGGACGCCCTCGAGGCGGCCTGCGACCGACTCGTCGCTCGCCTGATCCGCAAAGGCGGACCACCGGTTCAACTCGGCTGCCAGCTTGTCGTTGCGGCTGTCCGTTGTGTCGAGGCGCGCCTCGACACCCTTGAGCCGGGTCTCCAGGAAGTCGACGGTGGCGCGGTCGACGACCGTAGCGCCCACGGCGATGCCGATGCCCAGGGCGAGGAAGATCGCCGTGAGGGAGACGAGGTGGAAGCGGAAGTTGATCATGGCGTCAGTGGGTGAGGGACCGCCACGCCTCGCGTACGAGCAGCCAGAAGCTCTCCAGGAAGACGCGAGGGAACACCGCCACCACCACGACCACGAAGCAGAGCATGGCCGCCAGCAGGAAGAACACCAGGTCGCGCTTGCGGATGCGACTCTCGTAGAGCTTGCTGACTCCCTTGGCGTCCACGAGGAGCTGGCCGACCCGGAGCCGGGTGAGGAACGTCGACGCCATGCCGGCCCGGCCCTTGTCGAGGAACTCCACCATCGACGCGTGGGTGCCGACGGCGACGATCAGGTCGGCGCCCTTCTCGTAGGCGAGCAGCATCGCCGCGTCCTCGCTGGTGCCGGTGGGTGCGAAGCACGTATACGCCAGGCCCATCTCGTCGAGGCGCTTGGCGCCCGGCGCCTCCCCGCCGCGGTAGGAGTGCACTACCAGCTCGGCTCCGCAGCGCAGCGCCCCGTCGGACACCGAGTCGAAGTCGCCCAGGATGACGTGGGGCCGCAGCCCCTCCTCGAGCAGGGCGTCGGCCCCGCCGTCGACGGCCAGCAGGACCGGCTTGATCTCCCGCACGTAGCCGCGCAGGTGGGCCAGGTCCTCCCGGTAGTCGAAGCCGCGCACCACGATGAGCACCTGGCGGCCCCGCATGTCGACCCCGAGCGGCGGCAGCTCCGGCGACTCGAGGACCACGTCGTGGCCGTCGCGCAGGTACTCGAGCGTGTTGGCGGCGAAGCTCTGGAGGGCCTCGCCCATGGTGTGCTTGGCCAGCTCGTACGCCTGCTGCAGCGACGCCTCGTCCTGGCGCACGCCCTGGCCGACGATCGCCCCGTCCACCCAGACCTCGGCGCCGTGGAGCTGCACGGCCTGGCCCTCGACGACAAGGTCCATCACGTGGGACCCGACGCCGTCCACCAGGGCGACCCCGGCCGCGATGAGGGCCAGGGGCCCGGCGTTCGGGTAGCGGCCGGACAGCGACACCGACGCGTTGACGACGCCCGCCACGCCCGAGCGCACCAGCGCCTCGGCCGCCACCCGGTCGAGGTCCTCGTGGTCGATGACGGCGATGTCGCCCGGCTGGAGCCGCTTGGTGAGGTCCTTGGTCCGGCGGTCGACCCGGGCCGTCCCCGAGGTCACCTCGACGCCGTCGCGGGACGCCGGCGCCGGGCTGAGCCGCCGGACCGAGCGCACGCCGGGACCGGGGCGGTCGGGCGGCGCCGTCTTCCTGGCCATCAGCGCCCCCGGTCCCGCGCCGCCACCGAGAGCAGCTCTTCGGCATGGTCCCTGGCCACGGAGCTCTGGGCATGGCCGGAGAGCATCCGCGACAGTTCAACGACCCGCTCCTCCCCGTCGACGGCCGCCACCTCGGCGACGGCTCGGCCGTCGCGCTCCACCTTGCGCACCGCCAGCTGGTTGTCGGCGAACGCGGCCACCTGGGGAAGATGGGTCACGACGAGCACCTGGCGGAGCCGGTCGGGCCCGTCGCCGGCCACGGCGAGGGCGGCCAGGCGCCGGCCCACGGCGAGGGCCGCCTCGCCGCCGATGCCGGCGTCGACCTCGTCGAACACGAGGGTGGGAGGAGCCTGGTCCAGCACGAGGCGCAGGGCCAGCATGGTGCGGGCCAGCTCGCCGCCCGACGCCACCTTGGACAGCGGAAGGGGGTCCTCGCCCGGGTTGGCGGCGAGCAGGAAGGTCACGTCGTCGCCGGGGCGGTCCTCGCCCACCCGCACGACGAGGCGGGCCTGGGGCAGGGCCAGCTCCCGAAGGTGCGTCTCGGCGGCCGCCGCCAGCAGCGGCGCAGCCGTCCTCCTGCGCTCGCCCACCGCCGCCTCGGCCGCCGCCTCGTCGGCCTCGGCCGCCCGCCGTTCCCCCTCCAGCGCCTCGGCCCGCGCCGCATGGTGCTCGAGGTCGTCGAGGCGGGCGCGGGCCTCCAGGGCGTAGGCCATCACGTCGGCCAGGCTCTCGCCGTACTTGCGCCGCAGCTCTCGCAGCAGCCGGCGGCGGGCCCGCACCGCAGCCAGCCGCTCGGGGTTCTCGTCCATCCCCTCGGCCGCGGCCCGCAGCTCGCCGGCCACGTCGGCGACCTCGGCGGCCAGCGAGCGCAGGCGAACCTCCAGCGGGGCCAGAGCGGGCCGGTTGGCCACCGCAGCCAGCGCGTCGCCGAGGCGATCCGACCAGCCGTCGTCGCCGGTGAGCGCAGCGCCCGCCGCCGCCGCCGCCTCGCGCCCGGCGGCCACGTCAGCCAGGCGATCCTCCTCGCCTTCGAGGGTGGCGTCCTCGTCGGGGTCCGTGAGGTCGGCCGCCTCCAGCTCGTCGAGCTGGAACCGCAGCAGCTCCTGTTCCCGGGCGCGCGCCCGCTCGTCACCGCCCAGCCCCTCCAGCGCACGGGCGAGATCCCGCACCCGCCGGCGGGCCGCCTGCACGGGGGCGAGGTCGACCCCGGCGAAGGCGTCGAGGGCGGCCCGCTGGGCGGCAGGGGCCAGCAGCGACTGGTGGGCATGCTGACCGTGCATGTCGACCAGGCGGGCGCCGGCCTCGGCCAGCGCGGCCACGGGCGCCATGCGCCCGTCGATGTAGGCGCGCGAGCGGCCGGTGGCGGGGACGGCCCGGGCCAGCACGACCTCCTCGTCGCCGGCGACGAAGCGTCCCTCGACCCACGCCTCGGCGGCCCCGGCCCGCACGATCATGCCGTCGGCCCGGCCTCCCACCAGCAGCTCGATGGCCTCGACCAGCATCGTCTTCCCGGCGCCGGTCTCGCCCGTGACGGCGGTCATGCCGGCGCCCAGCGCGACCCGCACGTCGACGATGACGCCGAGATCGCGGATGGCGAGCTCGGTGAGCATCAGCGCCCGAGCCCGAACTTGGCCCGGAGGATCTGGTGGAAGTCCCGCTCGCCGAACGTCACGAAGCGGGTGTCGTGGACGCCGGCGCGGCACGACACCGTGTCGCCGGGGGCCAGCGTGCCGTGGTCGCGCCCGTCGAGCACGAGGGCGGCCGGCCGACCGTCGAGCACCTCCAGCCGCACGGCCTCGTGCGGGCCAAGCACCAGGGAGCGGTCGAACAGGCCGTGGGGGGACACGGGCGTCACGACGATGGCCCGCTGGCACGGCGACAGGATGGGCCCGCGAGCAGAGAGGTTGTAGGCGGTGGAGCCGGTAGGGGTGGAGACGATGAGGCCGTCGGCCGTGTAGGTGATGAAGCGACGGCCGTTGAGATCGGCAGCGACCCGGATGGTGTGGCCGGACTCGGTCTTCTCCAGTACCGCCTCGTTGAGGCACACGCACACCTCCGCGCCGCCGGCGCGCAGGACCTCGACCTCGAGCGACATGCGGTCCTCGACCTTGTAGTCGCCGGACAGGAAGCGCTCGAGGGCCTGGGGCAGGGCGGCCGGCTCGACCTCGGTGAGGTAGCCGAGATGGCCGATGTTCACGCCCATCACCGGGACGCCCGAACCGGCCAGCAGGTCGACGGCGAAGAGCATGGTGCCGTCGCCGCCGAGGCTCACGGCCAGGTCGAGGCCGGCGGCCAGGTCGGCCACGGGGCAGGCGTGGCGGCGCAGGTCCTCGGTCCGGGCCACGTGGTCCGGCACCCGCACGGCGTGGCCGCGAGCCGCCAGCCAGCCGATCGTCTGGGATGCCAGCTCCAGCGCCTCGGGACGGCTCGGGTGGGGCACGAGGACGACGGTTGCCACTAGCACTTCCCCGGGGCGGCCAGAGCGCAGGCGGCGGCGACAACGTCGTCGAGCTCGACCGGCGCCGGAGGCGCCGCCGACGACGACGCCCGCACGTGGACCAGGAACTCGACGTTGCCGTCGGCCCCCCTGAGCGGCGAGACCATCGCCCCCATCATCGCCGCTCGGTGCCTCACGAGCGCGGAACACACGTCGTCGAGCACGCGCCGCCACACCCCCGGATCCCGCACGATGCCGCGCCCTTTCGCCGCCTCGCTCCGTCCGGCCTCGAACTGGGGCTTCACCAGCACGACGACGTCTGCGCCCGCAGCCGAGTTGTCGCCCAGCAGGGCGGGAGCCACCGTCCGCAGCGAGATGAACGACAGGTCGGCGACGACCACGTCGACGGGGGTCTCCAGCACGAGACTGCGCACGTTGACCCTGTCGCGCACCGTCACCCGGGGATCGCGGGCCACCCGCTCGTGCAGCTGCCCGTGGCCGACGTCGACGGCGAGCACGGACGCCGCGCCACGCTGGAGGAGGCAGTCGGTGAAGCCCCCCGTGGACGCCCCGGCGTCGAGGGCCGCCCGACCGGCCACGTCGATCCCGAAACGCTCGAGAGCGGCGTCGAGCTTCTCGCCGCCCCGGCTCACGAAGCGGGGCGGCGGACCGACGACCTCCAGCGCCTCGCCGGCGGCCACCAGACGCGACGCCTTGTCGGTCGGCGCCCCGCCCACGAGGACCCGACCCTCGGCCAACCGGCGATGGGCCTGCTCACGGCTCGGGACGAGGCCCCGGCGCACGAGCTCGGCGTCGAGACGGCGGCGGGCGCTCAGTGGGATGCCGCGAGCGGCGGCCGCGCCTCCGCCCCTGCGCCGTGGCGGCACCGGCCCAGCGGCCGGGCGAGCGGGCCGATGCTCACTCCTCGCCGCTCGCCGCCGCGGAGCGTCGCGGCGGCGCAGCGCCCTTCTTGGCGGCGGCCTTGCGTGCCGCGGTTCCCGGCGGCGCGGCGGGCGCCTCTGCGGGCCGAGGGACCTTCTTCACGGTGGTGCCCGACGCCTTCGTGTCGGGCCCCGTCGCCGCCTGGCGACCAGCGGCCGTCTTCCGGGCACCGGCTGCCCCCGGTGCCTGCGGGGTCACCATGGCGGCCAGCCGGCTGCTGAGGCGAGCCTCGAAGCCGTCGAGGTCGTCCTTGGTGGCGAACCCCATGGTGGACAGCTGCTGGGCGATCTCCCGACGCACGATGCCGACGAGGCCCTCGGTGCTCTTCCGACTCCGATCGAGCAGGTCCTCCACGCGCTCTTGCGCCTGCTCCCGCTGCACGTCGCCTGCCTTCACCAGCTCCCGGACGATCGACTCGGCTTTCGCCTTGGTGAGCTGGGTGAAGGCGATGCCGGCCTCCACGTACTTCCGGAGCGGATCGGCCTCGGCCATGGCCGAAGTCTACGTGGACGGCGTGGCGCGACCCGTTCGGTAGCCTCGCCGGCGGATGATCCCTCTCAAGGACGAGAACCCGACCGAGACCACGCCGGTCGTGACCATCGTCCTCATCGCCGCCTGCGTCGCCGTGTGGATCCTGATCCAGGGCGGCGGGCAGCGCCAGGACGACACCGAGTTCACGGTCAAGACGGCGGCCATCCCGTGCGAGGTCGTGAAGGGTCGCCCCCTGTCCGAGGAGGAGTTGATCGACACCTACGGGCCCAGCCAGGACCAGACGGCGTGCGTGTCCGATCCCGACACACCCGCCGGCTTCCCAAAGAAGCGCGTGTTCGTGGCGCTGCTCTTCTCGATGTTCATGCATGGCAGCTGGATCCACCTGGGGGGCAACATGCTGTTCCTCTGGGTCTTCGGCAACAACATCGAGGACAGGCTGGGCGGGCCCAAGTTCCTGGCGTTCTACCTGGCGGCCGGCTTGGTCGCCACGGCCGCCCACATCGCCGTCCAGCCGAACAGCACCGTGCCCCTCGTCGGGGCGTCCGGCGCCATCGCCGGTGTCATGGGCGCCTACCTGGTCCTGTACCCGAACGTCCGCATCAAGTCGCTGATCTTCCTCGGATTCTTCGTCATGTTCCGCGACGTGGCGGCCAAGTGGCTCCTGGGGATCTGGCTCGTTTCACAGTTCTTCATCAACCCGAACGAGGGCGTGGCGTGGATGGCCCACGTCGGCGGGTTCGTGTTCGGGGTGGTGGCCGGCTTCGCCATGCGGGGGGCGGGCGAGCCGGAGTCGCCCGAGTTCCCGCCCGGGCCGTCGCCGGCCCCGTGGCGCTACTCGTAGAAAAAGTTCCGCCCAACTGTCGATCGCGGTGATCCTCGTTCGTGGACATGGTGAGGACCCGGCAGCGAGCCGGCCGACCGAGAGGAGATTCCCATGACGCAGTACCTGCTTTCCGTGTGGATGGTGGAGGGTCAGCAGCCCCCGGCGCCCGACGAGATCCAGCAGATGTACAAGGCCGTCGACGTCTTCAACAACGAGCTCAAGGCGGAGGGCGCATGGGTCTTCGCCGGCGGCTTGCACCCGGCCGACACCGCCACGGTGGTGCGTGCCACCGACGGTGACGTCACCACCACCGACGGCCCGTTCGCCGAGACCAAGGAGCAGCTCGGCGGCTTCTGGGTCGTGAGCGCTCCGGACCTCGACGCCGCCCTGGCCCTGGCCGCCCGCGGTTCGGCCGCCTGCGGTGCGCCGGTCGAGGTGCGCCCGTTCCAGGAGGACGCCGGGTAGGACGACCGTGCCCGCCGACGCATCCGCCGTCGAACCCGTCTTCCGGCAGGAGTTCGGCCGTGCCGTGGCCACCCTGGTCCGCCAATTCGGCGACATCGACGTCGCCGAAGAGGCGGTCCAGGAGGCGTTCGTCGTGGCCACGGAGAAGTGGCCGCTCGCCGGCGTCCCGCCCAACCCGGGCGGCTGGATCGTCACCACGGCCCGGAACCGGGCCATCGACCGCCTGCGGCGCGAGTCGTCACGCCACGACCGGCACGCGCAGGCTGCGCTCGTCCACACCCGCGACACGACCCCGGAGGTGGGCCCCGTGCCCGACGACCGCCTCCGGCTGATCTTCACCTGCTGCCACCCGGCGCTGGCCCCCGCCGCCCAGGTGGCGCTCACCCTGCGCCTCCTCGGGGGCCTGGAGACGCCCGAGATCGCCCGCGCCTTCCTCGTTCCGGAGGCCACGATGGCGCAGCGGCTCGTGCGGGCCAAGCGCAAGATACGAGACGCCCGCATCCCCTACCGCGTCCCTTCCGACGCCGAGCTGCCCGCGCGCCTGCGCCCCGTCCTGGCCGTCGTCTACCTGATCTTCAACGAGGGGTACGCCGCCACCACCGGTGCCGAGCTGGTGCGCGCCGAGCTGTGCGCCGAAGCCATCCGGATGGCCCGCCTGCTGGCCCAGCTGATGCCCGACGAACCGGAGGTCTTCGGCCTCCTCGCCCTGCTCCTGCTCACCGAGTCCCGGCGTACGGCCCGCACCGCGGCGGACGGCTCGCTGGTACTGCTCACCGACCAGGACCGCTCGCGATGGGACCGGACGCTCATCGCCGAAGGCCAGGCCATCGTCCGAGCGCTTCTTCGCCGCAACCAGCCGGGCCGCTACCAGCTCCAGGCCGCCATCAGCGCCGTCCACAGCGACGCAGCGACCGCCGCCGACACCGACTGGGGCCAGGTCCTCCGGCTCTACGACCAGCTCCTGGCGGTCTCGCCCACACCCGTGGTGGCGCTCAACCGGGCGGTCGCGGTGGCCGAGGTGCACGGTCCGGCGCTGGCCCTGGCGGCGATCGAGGAGCTGGACCTGCGCGACTACCACCTCTTTCACGCCACCCGGGCCGACCTGCTCCGCCGGCTGGACCGCCCGTCCGAAGCCTCGGGCGCGTACGACGCAGCCGCCGCCCTGACCTCCAACGACGCGGAGCGGCGCTTCCTCGAGGAGCGCGGGCGGTCGCTCGGGGCTGGTGGATCGCGCCAGGCCGGCGACGGCTGACCAGCGATCCCACCCGCCCGTTTGCGACCAAGACGTTCGGCGGCGCCGGGTCCCCCGAGTTCACGCGGTCGACACACGCCCGCCGTGGACGGTTCACGCCCGTGGTCCACGATGGCCCGGTGCGTGTCGGAGCCACGGGACTGACGCCGGTCGCCCTCGTCGCGCCGTCTCAGCCGGCGCCGGCGGCGCAGCCCCCGCAGCCCACCCGTGGGCCCTTCGGCCCGCAGCCGGAGCGGGACGTCCATCTGCTCGAGCAGCGGTTCCGGTACACCTACGAGACGCCGGTCCGGCGCCTGCGCCACCGGCTGATGGTGGTGCCGCCCGTCGTGCACGGACGACAGCACCGTCTCGGTCACCGGGTCACCACCTCGGGCGACCCGGTGCTCGTCTCGGAACGATCGGACGGCTTCGGAAACCACGTGGTCGAGGTGCGGGCCACCGCGGTGGCCGAGTGGATCGAGTTCGCCTCCTGGACGCTGCTCGCCACCAGCGGTCCGCCCGGCGTCGCCCCCGTGCCCGCCCGGGCGGCGCGTGATCGCCGCCTCCTCCAGCCGACGGCGTTGACCCGTGCGGAGTTCGGCCTCGACGAGGTGGCGCGGGAGCTGGCGGGCGCGGGGCCGGGTGGTCTGGCCATGGCCGAGCGGGCGTGCACCTGGTCGCGCCGGGCGCTCACCTACGAGTACGGCGTCACCGGCGTCCGCACCACCGCTGCCGAGGCGGTAGCCGGAGGGCGGGGCGTGTGCCAGGACTACGCCCACGTGATGCTCGCCCTGTGCCGAGCGGCGGGGCTGGCGTGCCGGTACGTCTCCGGGCACCTGGTCGGCGAGGGAGGATCCCACGCCTGGGTCGAGGTCGTCGTGCCCGACGAGTCGTCCCCCGGTCGGAACGGGGCGCTGGCGGTGGCGTTCGACCCCACCCACGACCGCCGTGCCGGCCGCGACTACTTCACCGTGGGCGTCGGCCGCGACTACAGGGACGTGGCGCCGACCAGCGGCACCTTCGAGGGCGACGCTCCCGGGCTGCTGACGGCGGGCAAGCGGCTGCGCAGACTCGACGCCGACGCCGCCGTCGAAGCGGTCGCCGCCGGTTCGACGCACATCGGGCCGGACTGAGCCCCCCGTGCGGGTGCCTCACCGGGGCATTCGGAGAGCCGGTCGGAGAGGGGGTCACCGGCGACCGGACCCCGGTCCGTCGCGCCGCCGGTGACTCCAGGGAGCTGCTCTCTCTAGCCGACGTCGCGCTGCCAGTCCGCCACCAACGTGGCGAGGTCGGGCTTCACCTCGTCGGGCTCCGGCTCCACCGGCAGGTCGGCCTCCTGCGTCACACCGCTGAGGACGAGCGCGAATCGGGCCGCCAGGTTCCGGGCCAGCATCCCGTCGGTGTTCGGCCTGTCCCCCACCATCACGTCGACCTGGCCCACCCGCCGGGCCACCAGGTCGACCATCGCCTGGTTCGGCTTGCCCGCGACCTCCGGTGTGGCGCCGCTGGCGAAGGCGACGGCGGCGAGGAGCGACCCGCCACCGGGGATCAGCCCGTCAGCGGTCGGGTAGGTGGCGTCGTCGTTGGTGCCCACCAGGCGGGCGCCGTCGAGCACCGCGCACATGGCCACGGTGAGGCGCTCGTAGTCGAACGACGAGTGCCAACCCACGACGACGGCATCGGCCCCGCCTTCGGTGACCGCTTCAACGCCGGCTGCGTCGAGCGCCTCCAGCACGCCCGGACCAGCGCACACGAGCGCCGTCGTTCCCCGCTTCAGGAGCGACGCGGCCGCCTGACCCGACGTCACGACCTCGTCGGGCGACGCCTGCACCCCCATGCGCTCGAGCTTGGCCACGTAGGAGTCGACCCGCCCGTGGGAGTTGTTCGTGAGGAAGACGACCCGCTCCCCCCGGCTGCGGAGGGCGGCGACGGCGCCCGCCGACCCGGGGATGGCGGAGTCGCCGCGCCACAGCACGCCGTCGAGGTCGAGGGCCCACGTCATGCCGTCATCGTGCTCGCACCTGGCCCGCCGGCACCAACTGGCGGTGTCCCGGGCGGCCGCATGCGGGAGATGGATGGCCGACGGTCGGCTGCCGTGGGCGGGAGGCCGCCGGGCGGCCGATGGGAGGCGGGTCGGCCGGGCGGCCGACGGGTCGGCTGGCGCTCGGCGGGATGCCGCAGGGCGGGCGATGGGAGGCGGGTCGGCTGGGCGCCGGAAGGTCGGCCGGAAGGGCGGCCGGCGTCGGCAGGGGGCCGCCGGGCGGGCGATGGCAGGCGGGCTCGGCCGGGCGCCGGAAGGGCGGCCGGCGGGTCGGGCGGCGCCCCTTCGAGGCGTGCCGCGGACGTGTGCTAGGCGTGTGGGGTGCCGAACTTCCAGCCTTTCCGCGGCGTGCGGTACGCCACGCCCGATGGGCGCCTCGACGACGTGCTGGCGCCGCCGTACGACGTGATCACGACGGAAGAGCGCCAGGCGCTGGTCGAGCGCAGTGACCACAACGCCGTGCGCCTCGAGCTGCCCGCCGACGAGGGCGGGCGCAACCGCTACGAGGTGGCGGCCGCGCTCTGGCAGGAATGGCGGCGCACGGGCGTGCTGCGCACCGACGACGAGCCCTCGTTCTACGTGTACCGCATGGGGTACCACGACGAGGCCGGGCACCCCCGCCAGACCACGGGCGTCCTCGGCGCTCTCGAGCTGTCGACCCTCGACGAGGGCCACGTGCTGCCGCACGAACACACGACGCCGAAGGCGCGCGCCGACCGGCTCGACCTCCTGCGAGCCACGCAGGCCAATCTGTCACCGATCTGGTTGCTGTCGCCGGCCGCCGGCCTGTCGGAGCTGTGCGAGCCGATGACGCCGCCCGACGCCCGGGGCACCGACCCCGAGGGCGTCCACCACCGGTTGTGGCGAGTGCACCAGCCGGGCATGGTGGCGGCGATGGCCGAGGCGGTGGCGTCTGTGCCCGCGGTCATCGCCGACGGCCACCACCGATACGAGACGGCCCTGGCGTACCGCGATGAGCAGCGGGCGGTCACCGGCGGCGCGCCGGGAAGCCACGACGCCGTCCTGGCGTGGGTGGTGGAGGCGCGCGAGGACCAGCTCACGGTGGCCCCGACCCACCGGCTGATCTCGGGGCTGCCCGACGGCTTCGACCTCGTCGGCGCGCTGGCCAGCTACTTCGACGTCGAACCCACCGAGCCCCCCGGGCCCGATTTCCTCGCTCGGATGGATGCCGACCATTCTTTGGGCCTCGTCACTGCGGCCGGCACCTGGCTCCTGCGGCCGACCACGGCCACGGAGGCGGCGAGCCAGCACGCCCTGGATTCGAGCCGGCTCGACGTGGCACTGGCATCGCTGCCGCCGCACGGCCTGGCCTACCAACACGGGGTCCACGAGTCGGTGGCGGAGGTCGTCGCCGGTCGGGCGCAGGGGGCGGTGCTGCTGCGCCCGGCGACGGTGACCCAGATCGCAGAGGTGGGCCGGGGGGCGGCGCGCATGCCTCCCAAGACCACGTTCTTCACGCCGAAGCCCCGCACAGGGATGGTGTTCCGCTCCCTCACCGACTGACCGGCGTCAGCCCGCCTTCGCCTTGACGGTGGGTCGGCCGCCCGGCCGTGGTTCGAGACGGGCCAGCGCTCGCGCCAGGGCGGCGTTGGCCCGCTTGGTCTGCGACGCAGGGACCACCACGTCGGCCACCACCTCGGTGCGGCTCTGGGTGGACCCATCGGCGCGGAAGAACCGCCGGCGCACCCGCCCCACCACCACGACCTCCTGGTCCACGTCGAGGGCGGTGGCCGCCGCAGGTGCGTCGGGCCAGACCACTGGCGCCGTCTCCGCCCGCTCGCCGTCGCGCTGGATGGAAAGGTCAAGCGCCAGCAGCTGGTCGCCCGACGGAAGCGACCGCAGGGCTGCGGGCCGGGTGAGCCGCCCGCGTAGGACCACGACATTCGTCACGAGACACTTCTCCTCACTGGGTGGTGCGCGTGGGGGAAGCGCTGACCGGGAGGATACCGCAGAGCCTGTGACAGTCACGCCGGACCGACGGCCTGGCGTCAGCGGTGGTGGCCCCGGGAGCTCCGCTTCGAGCCGGGGCCTCAGGCCAGGCCGGTCACGCGCTCGGCGGTGTCGAACAGGGTGGGGTCGTGGTCGAGGACCGAGGCGAACAAGGCTCGAGCCCGCGGCAGCTCGCCCGCCCGCTCGTACAGGTCGGCCAGGGCGTACCACAGCCGCAGGTGGTGCAGTTGGGGGGAGCGGACCTTGGTGCGGGCCCGTTCGAGCAGCTCGACGGCGCCGGCCAGGTCGCCGCGGTCCGCACGCGCCATCGCCGTCACGATCCGCCCTTCCGTCAGGACGTCCGGCGACGGTGACGATTTCCGGAGCTCCTCGAAGAGCTCCTCAACCCTGCCCATGCGACCCTTGGCCCGGTAGCAGTCGGCCAGGACCGGGTGCTGGTCGTAGGAGCCCGTGAGGGCGTGGAACGCCTCGAGCTCCCGGATCGCAGCGGTCCACTTGCCGAGCCGGTACAGGGTGAGCCCGTGCAGTTCCCGCACCGCCGGCGACATGGGCGCGACCCGAGCCACCGGGCGCAGCGTGGTGAGGGCATCCTGGTAGCGGTCCCGCTCGTACGCCTTCACCGCCTCGGCCATCCGCCGCTCGACGTTGCCGACCTTGGTGGCTCCCACCGCGTCCTGCAGCTCGGTCTTGACATGCTCGGGCACCGACCGCTCGGGGCGGGTGCGGCGCGGGGCGTGACCGGCTGCTCTGTCGTCGGCGGTCACGTGCACGTCCTCGACCCAGACCTCGGGCTCCCATTCCTCCCGCTCGGCGTGACCCCGCGCCACCTCGTTGCGAGGTCGCTGGTCCGGCGACGCGACCACCCGGGCGCCCTTGCGGGCCACGCTGCCCCGGAACCGCCTGGCCGCCTCGTCAGGCACCCGGTCGCCGGCGGGGGCGGCGTTGCCCACCGAGCGTCCGCGGGCGACGGCCCGGCGCGCCACGGGATCGATCCCGCCTCCGCCGGGCGGCGGCGTGGAGGAACGCGGCGGGGCACCGGCGGTGCGCGTCGACCGTGTGAAGACCGAGTCGCGCCCATCGCGCCCGGCGCCCCCGTTCCTGCCGAGGCCTCGCCCGGGAGGCGTGGCCCGCCCGCCTGCCCTGCCGGCATCGACGGGTGCCCGGCCCGCCTCCGACCGTGCGGTACGGGCGCCGGGTACACGGGCGGTGGATCTCGCACCCGTGGCGGCCCGGCGGTTCGCGCCGCCAGCCCCCGTCCCGTCCCACTTCCGGCCGGCGCCGTTGCCGGAGGTCCGCCCGGACCGCCCCGTCGAACCTCCCGCCGCTCCCGGCCGTCCGGTAGGACCTGGACCCTTGCCCGGCCCTCCGGCACCACCGGGCCCCGGGGTCCGAGGGTCGTCCGACCGAGCTCGGGCAGCCGGCCCCGAGGTGCGAGGGTCGCCCGACCGAGCTCGCGCCGCCGGGTCCGGGGTGCGAGGGTCGTCCGACCGAGCTCGGGCAGCCGGCCCGGGGGTGCCCCAACTCTCCCTGTCCGTCCGGCCGGCGCTGCGTCCTGCTGCCTGCGGTCGGGCGCCGGCGGCAGGCCCGCCGGCACCGCTCGATCGGCCCTTCCCGGGCGGTCCCCCGGCCGGCCGTCCTGAGCCGCCGGCCGCTCGGATGGACGCCCCACCAGATCGTCCTCCGGAGCCACCGCCCGGTCTCCCGACGCCGCTCACCCGTCGTTCGCCCGACCCAGCCGCTGGACGGCGGGAAGGCGATCGGCCGCCGCGGCGGACGTCGGCGCCCTCCGACCGTCCCGAGGCCTGCTGCGATCGGCCCGTCCCGTCCCGTCGCCGCAGCCCGCCGTCTGCCGTGCGACCCGACCGGACGCCTTCAGCCGGGGAGGGCCGCCCACGATCACCGGATTGCCCGTTGCGTCGTCGCGATGAGGTGCCGCCGCCGCTCCGGGAGCGGTCGGCACCAGAGGGGCCACCCGATCGCCAAGCCGGCAGCGGCCTTCCGGCGTCTTCATCAGGCCGGGAACGGCGAGCCTCCCGGTCCGGCATGCGCAAAGCCTAGTCGGGGCGCGAAGAAGCCCCCGCCGGAGGCAGGGGCTCTTTCGTTCGATGATTCCGGCGACGACCTACTCTCCCAGGGGAATTCCCCCCAAGTACCATCGGCGCTGGCGGGCTTAACTTCCGTGTTCGGAATGGGAACGGGTGTGACTCCGCCGCTATGGTCACCGGAAAAGGCGCTCATATGTCAAAGAGGGCAAGGCAGACTTCTGCCTCCCCGAGCGTTCCATAGCGAGCACGAGCGAGTTTGTCCCAAGCCCTCGGCCGATTAGTACCGGTCGGCTGAACACATTGCTGTGCGTACACCTCCGGCCTATCAACGTGGTCGTCTGGCCACGGGCCTTACCAGGTTAACCCTGTGGGAATCCTCATCTTGGAACGAGCTTCGCACTTAGATGCTTTCAGCGCTTATCCCTTCCGCAGGTCGCAAAGCAGCGGTGCCCTTGGCAGGACAACTGCCACACGAGAGCTGCGTCCGTCCCGGTCCTCTCGTACTAGGGACAGCCTTCCTCAGGATTCCTACGGCTGCATCGGATAGGGACCGAACTGTCTCACGACGTTCTAAACCCAGCTCGCGTACCGCTTTAATGGGCGAACAGCCCAACCCTTGGGACCGGCTTCAGCCCCAGGATGCGACGAGCCGACATCGAGGTGCCAAACCTTCCCGTCGATATGGACTCTTGGGGAAGATGAGCCTGTTATCCCCGGGGTACCTTTTATCCGTTGAGCGACGGCGCTTCCACACGCAACCGCCGGATCACTAT